>JAGMCC010000077.1 GCA_023129355.1 Dehalococcoidia bacterium
AGAGGAAGCTAACATATCAGGAAACAGGTGATGACCCGGAAAGGATAGACCTGGAGCTTGATACCCTGGTTCCTGAAGAGCCCTATATCGCCTATGACATGCACGATGTAATCACAAGGATCATTGATGGTGGTCATTTCTTCGAGATACTGAAGGACTTTGCACAGAATGTGATTGTCGGGTTTGCCAGATTCGGTGGGCGTCCTGCCGGGATCGTGGCTAGCCAGCCGATGTGTGCCGCGGGCGCTCTAGACTGTGATGCCGCCGACAAGGTCGCTAGATTCGTCAGGTTCTGCGACCTGTTCAACATACCCCTGGTCACCCTCCACGATGTCCCTGGATACTGGATAGGTTCGGCCGAAGAGTGGAAGGGCATTTTGCGCCACGGTGCCAAGATGATTTATTCATATATCGAAGCCACGGTGCCTAAGATAACTGTTGTCGTACGTAAATCCTTCGCCGGGGCCTACACTGGAATGTGCTGTAAGGATACCGGGGCTGACTTCATGTTCGCCTGGCCTATAGCCAGAATTTGTATTGTTGGCGCCGAGACCGCCGCCAGCATTATCTTTGCCAGAGAAATAAAGGAGGCGGAGGACCCCAAGTCTATGAAAGCCCAGAGGATAGCTGAGTATAGAGATCTCTTCGAAAACCCCTATCGTGCGGCGGAACGGGGATTTATCGATGATGTGATTATGCCCAGCGAGACGAGGAAATACATAAACCGGGCACTGGACATTACGGAAGATAAAACCGTGGTCAGACCATGGAGAAAATACTCAAACATCAATCTGTAAGGGGTTGTAAATATGGCTGCTATAGTTTCATCAATGCCAGGAAGAGTAGTTGATATCAAAGTGAAGGTAGGGGAGGCGGTTACACAAGGCCAGGAACTCTGCATCATTGAGGCAATGAAGATGCAGATGCCAGTAAAGTCCCCGCAAAATGGCAAGGTCAGCGATATCAAGGTCGAGGTAGGTCAAGGCATCAAAAAAGGGGATGTTCTAATAGAGCTCGATTAGCATCCCGTAAGACAGGTAAATAGATACGCCGATTGGAGGATACTACGGATGGACTTTAGGTTTACCGAAGAGCAGGAGAAACTGAGACAGGAGGTTCGAGAATTCCTTGACGGGGAGTTGAAAAAGGGTAGCTTCGAGGTGCATTGCGATGCCTGGTTGGGTGGGTACTCTCCTGGGTTCTCCCGCAAGCTGGGGGAGAGAGGCTGGATCGGACTGTGCTGGCCAAAAGAATGCTACGGTCAAGGGAAGAGTTATATGGACCGTATGGTGCTCACCGAGGAACTGCTTCATTATGGAGCGCCGGCAGCAGCCCACTGGTTTGCCGACCGCCAGATGGGGCCTTCGATAATCCGCCACGGCAGCGATGAACAGAAAGAGTACTTCCTCCCCCGTATAGCGAGAGGTGAGATTGTCTTTGGCATCGGAATGAGCGAACCGGAGGCTGGCTGCGATCTTGCGTCCCTGCGCACGAAAGCTGTGGAAGATGGAGACTCCTACATCCTTAATGGACAGAAGGTATGGACCAGCGGGGCGCACCATGTCGACTACCTCTACCTTGTGGCCCGCACCGACCCCGATGAGCCCAGGCACAAGGGGATCAGCGAGTTTATTGTGGATATGCACCTGCCGGGGATCGATGTCCGTCCGCTGATCGATATGACCGGAGGCCACCACTATAATGAGGTCTTCCTCGATAACGTGCGGGTGCCCAAGTCAAGTTTGGTGGGAGGGATTAACCGGGGATGGTATCAGATCGCAGAGCAGCTTGATTATGAACGAAGCGGCGTAGAGCGGCTGATGACAAATTACCCCCTTTACCAGGATCTCATCGAGTATGCCAAACGAACGAAGTACGGTGGCAAAACCCTTGCCGAGCAACCCATAGTGCGCAATAGCCTGGCAGATCTCACCGTAACGTACGAAGTGGGACGCCTGCTCACCTATCGGGTAGCCTGGGTGCTCGACCAGGGACGCTCCCCCACTACTGAGGCGGCGATGGCTAAGGCCTTCTGCACAGCGTTCGAGCAGCACCTGGCCCACATGGCAACACAACTCCCCGGGCTCTACGGGCAATTGAGACAGGGCTCGAAGTGGATCCCCCCTGCGTTTCGGGAGAGTGCTGCCGAGTCCTATCTGTTCTCGCCAGGCTATACCATCCAGGGCGGCACCTCCGAGATTTTGAGAAATATTATCGCCATCAGGGGTTTGCAATTACCCACGTCCTAGCTGCGCAAAAGGAGGCGTAGCTCCGCAACGTGTGTAGTTCCCCTGTCTGCAGCCTGGATTCCCTCGTCATAGGTGAGAGGAGGTTTTTTGAGAAATTCGCCAAACTCACCAGCTTATCATTGACATAAAAGTTTGAATGTGGTTGTCCGGCTATCCACAGTTGATTATTAAGACGATGTGAAAAGGGTAAAAAATGGAGGTTATTCCTGCAATCGACCTTAAGGGCGGAAAGTGTGTTCGCCTCTACCAAGGCGACTATAGACAGGAGACGGTCTTCTCGGAAGAGCCTACAGAGATCGCCCGGCGCTGGCAATCACTAGGGGCGAGGCGGCTTCACATCGTTGACCTCGATGGCGCAGCGAAGGGTGAGCTTTGCCATGTCTCCCTTATAGAGGAGATAGTGCAATCGGTCCACATTCCCCTTCAGCTAGGCGGTGGCCTGCGCCGAATCGAGGCAATCGCGCAAGCGCTGGAGCTTGGTGTAGCGCGTGCCATCCTAGGCACGGCGGCGATTGAGGACCGCGCCTTGATTCAAGAAGCCTGCCACAGGTTCGGGAGCCGCATAATTGTGAGCATCGATGCCCGGGATGGCTATGTGGCGACCCATGGTTGGCAGGAGAGGACAGCGGTCACAGCAATCGAACTGGTGCAGCGGATGGCATCACTTGGGGTGGAGCGCTTCATATATACCGACATCGCCCGCGACGGAACGCTAACGGAACCAAATTTCGATGCCGTAACAGAATTGTTGGCTAAGACTAGCCTTCCCATCGTTGCCGCAGGAGGCATCGCATCGCTGGAGCACCTAAAGAGGCTATTTCGTATTGGAGTAGAGGGGGCGATCGTGGGCCGCGCGCTCTACACCGGGGACATCGACCTAAAACAGGCGATAGCTAATATTATGGTGTAGGAGCATCTGATGCATCCCGCGTTAATCGTCATTCTCAGTTTAATCGGCGCGCTACTCTTCTTATGGTTCGTGGTGTTCCGTATTGTTCGCAAATTCCGTCTTGCTCCAGCATCGCGTCGCTCTGTTACGCTGCTGGCGATGATCTTAGAAAACCCGGTGCGCAGGTGCTTTTTCAGCCCAGCGAAATTGCTGGATAAAGTGGGCATCGCGGTAGGCATGAGGGTTTTGGAACTAGGGCCCGGCCCCGGCTTTTTCACCATAGAGGCGGCGCGGCGGTTGGTTTATTCGGAAAGCCCGGGAAAGCTTTATTGCTTGGACATCGAGCCAGCGATGATCGCCAGACTTAAAGAGAAGGTCTCGAAAGACACCCTGGAAAACATCGCTATAATGGTGGGGAATGGGGAGCATCTTCCGTTTAAGGATGGTAGCTTTGACCTTGCCTACCTGGTCACCGTTCTAGGTGAGGTGCCCGATAAAGATCGAGCGTTGCGGGAGTTGTATCGTGTGCTTCGCCCTGGAGGGGTGGTATCGATCTCGGAGTACCTTCCCGACCCCGATTATCCACTGAGGAGAACCACCATTGCTTGGGCTCGCAGAGCAGGATTTGAGCCGTTTCAACAATTCGGCAATTTCTTTGCGTACGTGGTAATTTTTAGGAGGGGTTATGCTGAAGTTCGATGAAAAGGGGCTAATAGCAGCGATTATTCAGGACGCGGAAAATGGGGAGATTCTGATGCTGGGATATATGAACGAGGAGTCATTGCAGAAGACGCTGGAGACAGGTCAGGTCTGGTTCTATAGCCGAAGTCGCCAAGAACTCTGGCACAAGGGTGAGACCTCGGGAAGCTATCTCAATGTTCGCCATATCTACAGGGACTGCGATGATGATGCCCTGCTTTTTCAGGTGGAGGCCACTGGCCCGGTATGCCACACCGGGAATAGGAGTTGCTTCTTTCGCAGGCTGAAGGAAGTCAAGGAGTCATAAGGGGCGCGCTACTCCATCTTGTATCTTCTCTTGAAGCGCTCCACTCGCCTCGCGGTGTCCACGATGCGCCGCTCCCCGGTGAAGAAGGGGTGACACTTACTGCAAAGCTCAACCTTAAGCACAGGCTTTGTCGAGCCGGTAGTGAAGGTGTTACCGCAAGAGCAGGTAACCTGCGCTTCCATGTATTCAGGATGGATATTCTTCTTCATTGGCGGTAAATGCTTACCTTCTTTCTATACTTGGACGCTGGCCCGAACTTGACGAAGCCATCGATGAGCGCAAATATGGTGTGATCTCGCCCCACGCCTACGTTATCTCCAGGGAGAATGCGCGTTCCCCTCTGTCGAACGATAATAGTGCCCGCGCGCACTTGCTCGCCACCGTATCGCTTGACCCCAAGCCTCTTTGATTGGCTGTCTCGCCCCAGCCTTGTGCTGCCACCGCCCTTCTTATGCGCCACTTTTTCACTCTCCTCCGCTTTTAAATATGTATGTCGCCCATGATCAAGGATACAGGGATATTGGTACTATGAGCCATACTGCGCTAAAGGTTAACCCCAGCAGTACCAGGCATCCTATAACTGCCGCCGCACTTGCCATCCCTTTCCTTGAGCCTTCCTCCTGAATCTCGGCCCTCCTGATTATCCCGCTATATAAGGACAATATTGCAAAAGCCCCTGACACTGACCAGAGTGCGTACCCGGTATTGGTAGCAGGCCACCAAAAATGACCCATGAAAGTGGCTATCGAAATAACACTAAATAGATATATGGCGTTGTCCCAAAGTGTGTAAGCCTTCATTTTTACATCGCTTGCTTCCAACTCCTTAAGATAAATATCTTGATCTTTCCCCTTTGCACCACGCTAGCTAGCATACTATCTCTTTTATGGCAAGCCTGGTATAGAGCTGTCGGTGCCCCTTCATCCTGCGGTAGCGAACCTTTGGCTTGTATTTGAAGACAATGACCTTCTTCCCCTTGCCCTCGCCGAGGACCTCAGCTATGACCTTGGCCCCCTCCACAGTAGGCGTGCCCACCCTCACCCTCTCCCCATCGGCGACCATCAATACCTGATCCAGCTCTATAGCGCTCCCTTCCGCTGCGGGAAGGTGCGCCACATCGATGGTCTCACCAGATGATACCTTATACTGCTTCCCCCCTGTTTGCACGATGGCGTAATTCCAGCTGCCCTTTTCAGCGGACTTTTTACTTTTCACTTTTGAAGCTGCCAATCGATGCCTCCTAAAGCACTGCTCCTCACCTTGCCGCGATCAACTACTCGCTTTCGTCCCGGGTTGCTGTCAGGGAGGTCATGGTGCCCCGCCCGCTTCTCAATCCTATCATTTTATTTCCAAGATGTCAAAAGGGAAAGGCTTTGCTATAATGGGGGATACTATGAACAATCTGGATCACATTCTTTCCAGAGTCACCAGGCCTGCCCGCTATACCGGGGGCGAGTGGAATAGCATAACGAAGGACTGGGATGCTATAGATGTCAAGATGGCTCTCGCCTATCCCGACATCTATGAAATTGGCATGTCCAACCTGGGGCTGGTAATCCTCTATGACCTGGTCAATAGAGAGCCCAAGGCGCTTGTAGAGCGTGTCTATGCCCCCTGGATCGATATGGAGGCGGAGATGAGGAAGGCCACTATCCCACTATTTAGCCTGGAATCGCGGCGTCCCTTAAAGGACTTCGACATTATTGGCTTCTCCCTGGGCTATGAGCTCACCTACACCAATGTGCTCAATATGCTCGACTTAGCGGGGATACCGGTGCTCGCCGCGCAGCGCGATGAATCATACCCCTTGATCATCGCTGGCGGTAGTTGCGCCCTTAATGCCGAGCCTATGGCGGAATTCATCGACCTTTTCGTCCTTGGCGAAGGTGAGGAGGTTATCGTGGAGCTACTGGGAACCTTTCG
>JAGMCC010000078.1 GCA_023129355.1 Dehalococcoidia bacterium
CTGTGCTGGGTGGGCTTGGTCTTCAGCTCTCCTGTGGAGGTGAGATAAGGAAGAAGGGTGACATGGACATAAAGGACATTCTCCCGCCCCACATCGCTCCTCATCTGGCGGATTGCTTCAAGGAAGGGGAGCCCCTCGATGTCGCCCACCGTCCCCCCCACCTCGACAATAACCACGCTCGCCTCGCTCTCTCTGGCCACCTCGCTGAAACGACGCTTTATCTCATTGGTAACATGAGGTACCACCTGAATGGTGCGGCCCAGATAATCACCCCGCCTCTCCTGGGCGATGATCGAGCTGTAAATCTGCCCCGTGGTCACGCTGGAGGAAGCAGTAAGGTTGGTATCGATGAAGCGTTCGTAGTGCCCTAAGTCGAGGTCGGTTTCCTCACCATCCTGAGTAACGAAGACCTCGCCATGCTGATATGGGGACATCGTCCCCGGATCAACATTGATGTAGGGGTCCAGCTTCTGAACGGAGACCAATATATTGCGGCTCTTTAAGATCCTACCTATGGAGGCGACAGCGATGCCCTTCCCCACAGAGCTAACAACGCCGCCGGTCACAAAGATATACTTCGTCATTCCTTTGGTTCCTTACGGGGAAAGGACACTTGGCTTATTGCTAGAAAGCTTTCCTTCTCGTGGTATCCAAATTACACAGGGGTAGCAACCTTCAGAGGACTAAAGGTCTAGCCTCAAATTAATATATTATAAGGCTTCACCTTGATAATGTCAAGCCCGTTTTTAGTCCTTTTCGCCTATGAGATTGGTCATCAGGCATAACTATGTTATAATGTGCTGGCTCTGGTGCAGATTAGAGTTGTGGTGTAATGAGGATAGCTATTATCGGATTGGGGTTAATCGGGGGGTCGGTAGGCTTGGCGCTCAGGAGGGCGGAGGCGGGTTTTGAAGTGGTAGGTTCCGCCCGCCGGCCTGAGGTCGCATCCCGGGCGCTTGAGATCGGGGCGGTGGACCGCACTGAGGGAAGTTTGATTTCCGCAGTGAAGGATGCTGAGCTGGTCCTTATAGCCACCCCGGCGATGGCGATGAAGGAGATACTGGCTGAGATCGGGGGGAGCCTCCGCGAGGGCTCCATCGTCACCGATACGGCGAGCACCAAGGCTGAAGTTATGGATTGGGCGGAGATGACTTTACCCCCATCGGTGAGCTTCATCGGGGGACATCCCCTGGCGGGCAAGGAGACCTCCGGGATCGAGGCCGCTGATGGTGATCTCTTTCAGGGCTGCACCTATTGCCTGATCGCGGGGAGGGGGGCTGCCAAAGAGGCACGCGATACGGTTGCGGGGCTGGTAAGGCAGATCGGGGCAAACCCCCTCTTTATCGATGCCTCAGAGCACGACGGCTTGGTCGCCGGCATCAGCCATCTTCCCCTGCTCATCTCGGTAGCCCTTATCACGGCGACCACAAAAAGTCCCTCGTGGCCCGAGATGGCAAGGCTTGCCGCATCAGGGTTTCGCGACCTTACTCGATTAGCATCGGGGGACCCTCGGATGAGTCGGGACATCTGCCTCACTAACAGGGAGCCCATCCTTCACTGGATCGATGATTATATTGAGGAAATGAGGGCACTGCGCCGCCTAGTAAGCGAGGGCGGCGTAAAGGGCGGTGCTGGGGAGAGCGAGAAGCTAGAGGAGGCCTTTATGCGGGCGCGGGAGGAACGAGAGGGTTGGCTGCGAATATAGGGATGGGTTTATTATGAAGCAGCGGGTAAAAGGTAGCTCAATTCTCAGGGGCGAGATCACGCCACCGGGAGATAAGTCGATATCCCATCGCGTCCTTATCCTGAACAGCATAGCCAGGGGGAGGGCGAGGATCGAGAATCTCGCTCCGGGCGATGACGTCTGCGCCACGATGTCCTGTTTAAGGGCTTTGGGGGTGGAGATTACCGAGGAAGGAGGCACGCTTATCATCTCCGGGGTGGGCAGAGCAGGCTTCAGGGAACCCACCGATGTGCTCCAAGCCGGCAACAGTGCCACCACGATGCGCCTTCTGGCGGGGTTGCTCGCCGCTCAGCCTTTCCTCTCCATAGTTACCGGGGATGAGTCGCTGCGCGCTCGGCCGATGGGTCGTTTGATCCATCCACTGCGCTTAATGGGAGCGGAGATATGGGGGCGGGGGAGTGATTCCCTGGCCCCGCTAGCGATCAAAGGCAATAAACTCAAGGGCATAGACTATCACCTCCCGGTGGCCAGCGCCCAGATAAAGTCGGCGATCCTCATTGCTGCCCTCTTCGCTAGGGGGAATACCACCGTTGTGGAGCCGGCGCCCTCGCGGGATCACACCGAGAGCCTCTTGAGGGCCATGGGGGTAAAGCTCCATCGTGAGGGCACCAGGATCAAGCTTATCCCCGCTGCCCCCAGCGCACCTAGCGACGTTCGCGTCCCTGGGGATATAAGCGCTGCTGCCTGCTGGCTCGTTGCCGGAGCGATTCATCCCAACGCCCAGATAAAAGTTATAAATACAGGGATCAACCCGACAAGGAGCGGGATCATCGATGTCCTTCTCCAGATGGGTGCCAAGCTCGTGGTGGAGCGGGTGCGAAGGGAGAGCGGCGAGCTCGTGGCCGACCTGGCGATCGAATCCAGTGACCTGGTAGCGACGCAAATTGGGGGAAACCTCATCCCCAGGCTTATCGATGAGCTCCCGCTTATTGCCCTGGCTGGCTCCTTTGCCCGCGGGACGACCACCATCGTAGACGCTCAGGAGCTCAGGGTCAAGGAGTCGGATAGGATCGCGACCACGGTGAGGGAGCTATCGAGGCTGGGGGTGGATATAGAAGAGATGCCCGATGGCATGGTTATTCACGGGGGTGGGGGGCTCGCCGGTGGAGAGTGCGCGAGCCACCATGATCATCGTTTGGCGATGACCCTGGGCATTGCGGCGCTGGTGGCTCGGGGGGAAACGGTGATCAATAATGCCGAGGTGGTAGCTATGTCCTATCCCAACTTCTGGCAGGATCTGGAGAGGCTCACCAGTGGAATTTAGCAGGAATGTTCAACTGTCACCCCGACCATCACTTAGCTATCACCCTGAGCGAAGCGAAGGGTCCGGAGATTCTTCGCCTCATTCGCAGTGATAGCAGGGCTGAAGGCTCGAGTGAGAGGTGGATTGCTATAGAATTTAATAGAAAGGGGGTAAAGATAAAAAGAGGAACATGACTACAGAGCTAATTCATGTGGGTTTTGGCAATGTCCTGGCAGTAAATAGGGTGATCGCCATAGCACCCCCGAACTCAGCCCCCACCAAGCGCATGGCTCAGGAGGGCAAGAGCACAGGGATGCTAATTGACCTGACCAACGGTAGAAGGACAAAAGCGGTGCTCGTTATGGACAGCGGCCATATTGTGCTGGCAGCCATCGCTCCGGAGACCATCGCGGGCAGGCTGACAGCGACTCGGGAGGGTTAGGCCTGAAGGCGCAGCAGCCCCATCCCGGGACGAAGCCACTGCTTATCGTGGTCTCCGGCCCTTCCGGTGCGGGTAAGGATGCAGTGCTCGCACGGGTGAAGGGATCGGGGCAGCCCCTAAATTTTGTGGTGACTGCAACTACCCGTTCGCAGCGGGAGGGGGAGAGCGATGGAGCGCCCTATTACTTCGTCTCCCGTGAGAGGTTTCAAGAAATGGTGGAGGGGGGAGAACTGCTGGAGTGGGCTGAGGTCTACGGCAATCTCTATGGGGTGCCCCGGCGCCGGGTAAAAGAGGCCCTGGAGCGGGGGCACGATGTCCTGGTGAAGGTCGATGTTCAGGGGGCGGCAACGATTAAACGTGCCCTGCCCCAGGCGCTGCTCATCTTCCTGGCCCCTCCCTCTACGGCGGCGCTGGAGGAGCGACTCAGAGACCGCAGCACTGAATCGGCCGCCGAGCTGGAGCGACGCATCGCCACCGCTCATGAGGAGATGAAGCAGCAGGGGATGTTCGATCATGTGGTGGTGAATGATGAGGTGGAAATGGCGGCGGCCGAGATCGAGTCCATTATCGCCGCGGAGAAGCGCCAGCTAAGGCCAAGGGCTGTTAACCTGTAGCGAGTTGTAGGTCTCCTGGAGAAGCAGCGCGTCCCCCTCACGGTCAGGGCTTTCGCAGATGATAAGTCCCTTTACCTCAAGCTCCTTTAACGCTTTGAGGAGTTCCACATAGCGGAGGTCCGACTCCCTTAGGTTCAGATGATGTATCTCCCCTTTTCTGCCATACTGGATTCCCGAAAGGTGAATATGCATCTGATCCAGGGCCTGTCTTCCTAGCCTCCCTTCCACCTGTTTCAGTATGGCCATGAATTCCTCGTAGGAATTGAGCCTCCCGGTTCTGGCATGCAGGTGGGCGAAGTCGAGACAGGGGGCGGCTCCCTCGATTTCAGCGCTCAGGTTCAAGACCTCCTCCAGGGTGCCGAATTGGCTACCCTTCCCGGTGGTCTCCGGTAGTAGTAAGACCTGATGGCCTGCCGCCCTGATCTGCTTCACCGTCTCTTCCAGTAACCCTTTTGCCCTGGCATACACTTCTGAGGGCGGATCGTTAAGATAGAAGGCAGCGTGAAAAACGATGCCCTCAGCCCCGAAGAGCGAGGCGATGCGCGCGGTATGAATCAACCTCTCCTGGCTGGCGACAACCTTCTCTTTCTCATGGGCATTGAGATTGATGAAATAGGGGGCATGAGCGGTGAGCCTCACGCCGTACTTTTTCGCCACCTCACCCACTTCCTGTGCCATTCGCTCATTCATCTTCACCCCGCGCGTAAATTGTACCTCCATGCAACCAAGCCCCAGCTCCGCTACTCGCTCGATGCCGGATTCGGTTGCCTGGGATCTGCAGCTGGGGGGGACGCCTGCAGTGCCGAAAAGGAGTGTTTCGTTCATGGCCATAGCTACTATGGGTGCATTCTATCTGCCATCGTGGGTGGTGTCAAGGATTCTTGCTGATTTCATTCAGATAGATTGGTGACACCCTACCGTCATTGTAAGGCACTCTTTCATCATGGTGAGGCTTGTCACCAGCGAAACGCTTTCATCGTCATTGCGACAGGAGGCGATGTGTCACTGATAGTGTGGGCGAGTACACTTGCTTGACATGGGACGAAGAGGGCGATATTCTGCGGGAATAAGCGATGTCAGACTTAAAACCGGTGCCCCCTGGGGAGGGTGAACTGGAGTTGTTGCCCCCGGAGCAGGCCCGGGTCACCACCTTCACCTCGCTCAAGAATCGCCACTATCGCTGGTTCTGGCTGGGGATGCTCGCCTCCTTCATGGGGATACATCTGCAACTGGTGGCCCGGAACTGGCTGGTCTATGAGATGACCGGTTCCGCGCTGGTATTGGGGATCGTAATCGCCGCCTGGGGACTCCCCATACTTCTGCTCTCGCTTTATGGGGGCGCGGTCGCCGACCGGCTCAAAAAGCGCGACCTTCTTATCGTGACCCAGGTGGCCAATGGCATCATCACCCTCATCATTGCTATCCTGATCGCCACCGGGGGGATCGCTCTGTGGCATCTCATCGCCGCCGCCGCGCTCACTGGCATTATCTTTGCCTTCCATGTCCCAGCGCGCCTGGCGATTATCCCCGAGCTAGTGCATAAAAGGGAGCTCCTGAATGCCATCGCCCTTAACTCCACCGGGATGAATCTGTCAAGGTTTGTTGGCTTCGCTATTGGAGGAGCGTTGCTAGGGGCTATCGGCGTGGCCGGCGTCTACTATGTTGTGGTAGTCTGCTTTTTTGTGTCGGCGGCATTGCTATTCATGCTCCCGGTAGTGGAGAAGGTCCGCCAGCGAGTAGTCACTTCGATAAAGGTCGACCTGGTGGAGGGGCTGCGCTACATTTACCACAGCCCCCTCTTACGCTCGCTGCTGGCGATGGCCTTTGTCTCCATCGCCTTTGGCTTGCCCTACATGAACCTTATGCCGGTATTTGCCGTTGACATCTTCAATGTTGGCGAGTTTGGCCTGGGATTGCTTCTGGGAATGGCGGGTCTGGGGTCGCTGATCGGCTCCCTCATCCTTGCCTCCCTGGGCGATTTCAGGAGGAAGGGCCTGCTT
>JAGMCC010000079.1 GCA_023129355.1 Dehalococcoidia bacterium
ACAAGCTGGGGACGGAGGTATGCGCAGTATGCCTCGGCCACAACGTAGAAGGAGCGGAACAGCTCGTTGCCTACGGCGCCGACAGGGTCTATCTGGCAGATGACCCTGCGCTGGCCGACCACCAGGAGGACTACTACACCGGGACGCTCGTTGATCTGATTCGCAAGCACAAGCCGGAGATAGTTCTCGCCGGTGCCACCGCAATGGGCCGCTCCTTCATCCCCCGGGTGGCTTCCATTATCCATACCGGCCTTACTGCCGACTGCACCGGCCTCGACATTGACCCTGAGAGCAAGCTCCTGCTGCAGACACGCCCCACCTTCGGCGGCAACGTCATGGCCACCATTATCTGCCAGGCGAGGAGGCCACAGATGGCTACCGTCCGCCCCCACGTGTTCAAGAAAGGAGCGCCGGACGAGCAACGGCGGGGAGAGATAATAAAGGTGGACTTCAACAAGGAAGCCGTCACCTCAAGGATGAAACTGCTCAGCTTCGTCGAGGACTTATCCGAAAAGGTCAAGCTCGATGACGCCGAGATCATTGTATCCGGCGGTCGTGGGCTGGGGTGTCCAGAGAACTTCCAGATCGTAAAGGAACTGGCCGACGCATTGGGGGCGGCGCTGGGTTCCTCACGTCCGCCTGTGGACGATGGCTGGATCCCATATTCACATCAGGTCGGTCAGACGGGGAAGACCGTCTGCCCCAGGCTCTACATCGCCTGTGGCATCTCCGGGGCGGTCCAGCACCTGGCTGGCATGCAGACGTCCGATGTCATTATCGCCATCAACGAAGACCCCAACGCGCCCATTTTCGAGGTAGCCACCTATGGAATTGTCGGTGACCTGTTCGAAGTAGTGCCGATGCTGACCGATAAATTAAGGAAATCCCGGGGGCTGGCATAGCAACCTGTTTCGACGTCGCAATCCTCCGCTGAGCGAGCCTCTTCCTTCCCCGGCCCAGCAAGGCATACCCCGTACTCGCTACGTTGAAAAAGGGGAGGCAAGAATAATGAATAAAGCTTGTTGGATAAAGCGATGACGGAGATAATTCTGAAACCCATCGGGATAGTACGCAGCGAGGTCAAGGAACATAAGAGGGGAGGTTGGGGGGAGGTGACCTCGGAGATCGTGATCGACGAGGAATGGACGGAGCACCTCGATGGTATCGATGAATTTTCGCATATCATGGTGGTCTTCTGGATGCATCTGGTACCAAGAGAAAATCGACCTCCGACGAGAATCCATCCCAGGGGCCGCGCCGACCTGCCGCTGGTGGGCCTGTTCGCTACCCGCGCCCCCTATCGCCCCAACCCCATCGGCGTGAGCGTGGTTAAACTAGTACGTCGCCATGACAACGTGCTGACGGTACAGGGGCTGGATGCCATCGACGGCACCCCCGTGCTCGACATCAAATCATACATGGCACCGGTCGATAAACCTGAGGACATAAGGATGCCGGATTGGGTATCGAAGATAAGGACAAAGCCGCGGCCTTAATTGACATCTACAATAGACTCTTCGCATCCTATGGCCCGCAGCACTGGTGGCCCGCCGATGACCCCTTTGAGGTGGTCGTGGGGGCGATACTCACCCAGTCGGCGGCCTGGACCAATGTGGAGCAGGCTATCTCCAACCTTAAGGCGGCACAGGCTCTCACCCCGGCAGCGCTTCATGAACTCCCCCAGGAGAGGCTGGCCCACCTCATCCGCCCCTCCGGCTACTATAACGCCAAGGCGCTGAAGCTCAAGGCCTTCGCCGACCGACTACACTCAAGGTATAGCGGCGACCTGGGAAGGTTGTTCACCCTCGATACCGCCACGCTGCGCCAGGAGCTTCTCTCCATCCATGGTGTGGGGGAGGAGACTGCGGACTCCATACTGCTCTACGCCGCCCGGCGGCCAGTCTTCGTCATCGATGCCTACACCAGGCGTATCATGAGCCGCCTCGGCCTTCCCACGGATAAGGATAGCTACAGGGCTTTGCAAGCGCTGTTTGCCCAAAACCTACCCCGTGATGAGCGCCTGTTCAATGAATACCATGCCCTGCTGGTGCGCCACGGCAAAGATGTCTGCCGAAAAATTCCAGACTGTCCCCACTGCTGCCTGAGGGCACTCTGCTCCTACTAGACTTTTTTCGATCTTCCACAAGCACTTCTCATGAAAATAAGCCTCTCCCCGGTTTGATAAGGTGGAAAGGTAAGGCATCTCTATCATAACGGGCGCTTCTGGGGGATGCCAGGGCGCCGGGGGTAACGCTGGGGGGTATGGTTAATCTTCTCGACGACCACCAGTGCCCTTTTTTCGATCTCCCCCCACACTCTCCACCCATCTTTTTCGAACTCCCCCAGGCTAACCCGCTTGACCTCCCTCAGCCGTCCACCAAGGACATCTATAGCATTTGCTGCAGCCGAAACCTCTTCTCCGATCTCCCCCTTCTTCATGGCAATAAACGCGCCCCCCAGGGAGCAAAAGGGCAGGGCCAGCTCAGCAAGGGTGGAAAGTCTGGCCACCCCCCGGGAAAGCACGAAATCGAACCGCTGGCGGTACCTCTCATCATGGGCCAGTTTCTCTGAGCGCTCTGCTATAACCTCCACCCCCTCAAAACCCAGCACATCGATGAGATGATGGAGAAAGGCAGCTTTCTTGTGAACGGAGTCAACCAGGGTCAGGCCTATATCGGGGTATAGGATCTTCAGCGGAACCCCGGGAAGCCCGGCACCGCTGCCTATATCCAGAACACGGGAAGGCATTCCTTCCAGGGCCAGGGCAACGGTGAGGGAATCGAGGAAGTGCTTAAGCTGCACCTCCTCGTAATCTACGATGGCAGTGAGGTTCACCCTCCGGTTCCAGCGAACAAGCTCTTCATAGTAGAGCTGAAAACACGCCACCTGTTCCACGGTGAGGGGGAGCCCCAGCCGCTTAGCACCATCTATCAGCCTTTCCATTTTTTCGAATACTACCGTATCACATCGAGTCCGCCTAAGTAAAGGACACCCTCAAAAAACACATCTCAGGGCGGGTGGGTGGGAAAAAGCCAATTCGTCATTGCTTCCCCCGATATATCGGGGTCGCAATGACAGGGGAACCAGGTTTGAGGTAAGGTATCACTAATGTACTGGACGAGTACAAGTAGTTGACCTCGTTGCCCGCATCAAGTTAAAATAAGGGGCGCTGCGTATCAGAAAAAGAGAGGAGCGAAAAGTGATCGGGATTAAATCATATGGCGCTTATATACCGATATATAGATTGAGCGAAAGTGAACTCGCCAGAGCCTGGGGAGGGAGAGGCGGACGCGGGGAGGTAGCGGTGGCCAACTACGACGAGGACAGTATAACCATGGCGGTGGAGGCCGCCATCGATTGCCTGAACGGTACGGATCGTGACATCGCAGAGGGCCTGTACTTCGCCTCCACCACGCCTCCCTACAGCGAGAAGATGTCGGCCAGTATCGTGGCGGCAGCCACTGACCTGCGCGATGACGTCTTCACCCTGGACATCGGCAACTCCCTCAGGTGCGGAACCAGTGCCATCAAGGCGGCACATGACGCTATTAAAAGCGGCTCGGCAAAGAACATCCTGGTAACGGCAGCCGATTGCCGTCTCGCCCCACCCGCTTCCGAATTCGAGCCCGTCTTCGGCGATGGCGCCGCCGCTTTCCTCATCGGAGGTGAAGATGTCGCCGTCGCCATCGAGGAAAGCCATTCCATCTCCAGCGATTTCCTAGATGTGTGGAAGAGGGCCGAGGACCCCTACATCCGTACCTGGGAGGACCGCTTCATATTGCAGTACGGATACAGCGAAAAGCTCGGCATAGCGGTATCCGCCCTTTTGAAGAAAACTGGCCTTTCCGCCAAGGACTTCGCCAAGGTTGTCTACTACGCACCCAACGCCAGGAGCCACCAGCGCATGATAAGACAGCTAAATATCGAAACCGAGCAGGTTCAGGCCCCGATGTTCGATTCGATAGGTAATACCGGCGCCGCCTTTGCCCCGATGATGCTGGTAGCCGCCCTGGAGGAGGCCAAGCCAGGGGACAGGATACTGTGGGCCAACTACGGCGACGGCGCCGACGCCTTCATCCTGCATGTGACCGACCAGATAGAGAAGGTAAGGGACCGGCGGGGCATCAAGCGCCACCTGGAGTCGAAGATGACGATCCTTAACTATGAGAAATACATCCGCTTCCGCAATCTCATGCAGGGAGAGGCGGACCGCCGACCCCAATATATCAGCTCCCTGCCCATGATATGGCGCGACCGCAAACAGGTAACGCCCCTTCATGGCGGCCGCTGCCACAACTGTGGAAACATCCAGTTTCCCATACAGCGGGTATGCGCCTATTGCCAGGCGAAGGACGATTACGAGGAGGTACGGCTTGCCGACAAGAAGGCTACCGTATTCACCTTCAGCATGGACGAGCGCGCGGTGGAGGTGGATCCCCCACGCGTCTGGGCCATAAACGACCTCGACGGTGGAGGCAGAATCTACTGCACCATGACCGACCGCGACACCGAGCAGGTCGAGATCGGAATGCAGGTTGAGATGACCTTCAGGAAGATACACGAAGGGGCTGGCCTTCACAACTATTTCTGGAAATGTCGCCCGATAAGGGTATCATAGGAGGAAAATGACATGGAGAGCATCAAAGACAAGGTTGCCATTATCGGGATGGGCTGTACCAAGTTCGGTGAGCTGTGGGACAAGGATGCCTATGACCTGGTTATCGATTCTGCCTATGAGGCCTATGAGGATGCCGGCATCGACCCCAGGGATATTCAGGCGGCCTGGGTAGGGACCGTTATGGGCTCCACTGCCACCCAGCTATCCGCGCCGCTGAAAACCGATTACATCCCGGTCACCAGGCTGGAGAACGTCTGCGCTACCGGAATGGAGACGCTGAGGGCAGCAGCCTACGCCCTGATCGCCAAGGCTTATGACCTGGTACTGGCCGTCGGATTCGACAAGCTCAAGGACATCGGCTACGGCGGCCTTCCTATGGCGGTGCAATCAGCGGGCAGCGAGAAGTGGCACCCCGTTTTCGGCTCCGGGGATTCGGCGCCCGGGCGCTATGCCCTGGCTGCCACCAGGTACTTTCACCAGTTCGGCTTGAGCAGGGAAGAGGGGAAGAGAACCCTGGCCAAGATTTCGGTAAAGAGCCATCACAACGGCTTCCTCAATCCGCGGGCCCACCTGCGGATGGAGGTTACCGAAGAGCAGGTGATCAACGCCCCGATGATTGCCTGGCCCCTGGGCCTGTTCGATGCCTGCGGGGTGACCGATGGTGGCTCGGCGGCTATACTGTGTCGCACCGAGGACGCCAAGAAATACAAGGATGAATATATAACCATCAAGTCCTTCGGTTTCTCCACCGGTCCGGGGATGGGCAAGGTGCGAACAGACTACGACTACACCCACTGGGAGGAAACCCAGCGTGCCGCCCAGCGGGCATATGCCGATGCCGGGATAAAGGACCCCCGCAAGGAGCTCGGCATGTGTGAGGTCCACGACTGCTTCTCCATCGCAGAGCTGATGTGCTACGAAGACCTGGGCTTCTGCGAGAAGGGAAAGGCAAAGGAGCACATCGAAGCCGGTGACTTCGCGCTCGACGGCAAATACCCCTTCAATGTCGGGGGCGGGTTGAAATCCTTCGGCCATCCCGTTGGCGCCAGTGGGATCAGGGAGGTGTATGAAGGGTATGTAGAGATACTGGGCCGCGCCCAAAAGCCGGAGCGCCAGTTGAAGGATGTGAGCCTGGCGCTGGCCCATAATCAGGGGGGCAACCCCGGCAGGTTTATATGTAGTATCTGTATCGTTGGTGCCCCTTAATAGCGGGTAGGGTGCTCGCGGCTGATCTCTTTAAACAGACGGGTGACAGCCTATCGTTAATATGAGGCGCTATTTCACTTGTCATTGCGAGCCCTTCGCTTTCTGTCATTCTGAGGGAGCAAAGCGACTGAAGAATCTTGCTCAGGGTAAACTC
>JAGMCC010000008.1 GCA_023129355.1 Dehalococcoidia bacterium
AGTGAACCGGATATCTATTTCGATGGCATCGAAACTGTTAACGCTACGACATTAGGGTTCATCAATCGGAGAGCAAAAAGGTTTAGCCTAAAATATAATCTTGCGGAAACAGGGGGCAGTGATGCCCACTTCCTGGCTGCCATAGGTAGTGGTCTCACCCTGTTTCCCGGCCGAAGTGCCCAGGAACTGAGAAGAAGCCTCCTGGAGAGGACGACCCAGGCCCGAAATGGCACTCGGGTGAGGTTTAAAGATATCGGACTTATTCAAATAATCAGACAGCAACGCAAGAGCAGAGGGTATTTCGTTCGCGGCATGCTGAAAAACTTCACCAGGTGGCTGTCTGCATGAAGATCGCTCTCGTTTCCCCATACGATTATTTTTACCCCGGTGGGGTGGTCATCCATATCGCTCACCTCTATGAGCAGTTCACCGGGATGGGGCACGATGTCAGGATCATCACCCCTTATTCTGGTAGCAGGGACTCCCTTGATAGTCAGGACATCATCCCTCTGGGTAGGCCTGTCCCCATACCCTCAGGCGGCTCTATTGCCAGGGCCACCCTATCGCCGATGTTGTCCTCCCCGGTGCGGGCCATCTTGGAGCGCGAAAGGTTTGACATCATCCATCTCCATGAGCCAATGGGCTCCACCCTAACCATCTTAACGCTTCGCGTATCGAACACCATTAATGTGGGTACCTTTCACGCCTGCCACAGCGGCACCATGGGATACCGAATAATGAGCCCCTTTGTCATGAGGTGGTTTAACAAGCTCCATGGTAAGATCGCCGTTTCTAAACCGGCAATGAATTTCATCGGTAAGCATTTCCCCGGCGAATACGCGATAATCCCCAACGGCATCGACGTGGAGCACTTCTCCGCCGCCGTGTCCCCTATCGACAGGTTCAGTGATGGTAAATTGAACATACTCTTCGTTGGTCGTCTGGAAAAGCGCAAAGGGCTGAGGTATCTCCTGGGGGCCTACAAAAGGGTAAAGCAGGAATTGCCCAACTCTCGGCTCATTGTGGTAGGGCCGGGGAAGCGCCAAAAATATGAAAAGCTGGTAAGAAAGGCGAACCTGAAGGATGTGGTCTTCACCGGCTATGTACCCAATGAAGAGCTCCATATATATTATCAAACGGCCGACCTTTTCTGCACCCCGGCTACCGGAGAGGAGAGCTTTGGCATTATTCTGCTGGAGGCCATGGCTGCCTCAAAGCCCATCATCGCCTCAGCGATCGAGGGCTATGCCAGCGTGATGAGTCACGGCGTTGAGGGGCTAATGGTGCCTCCCAGGGATGAACAGGCCCTTGCCAGCGCCCTGATTCAACTCCTTAGCGATGAACACCTCCGCCAAGAGATGGGCGCAAGGGGAAGGCTAAAGGCGGAGGAATGCAGCTGGCCGAACGTCGCCAGAAGGGTGATCGAATACTATACGAGCTTGCGCAACGGCTCATAACCTTATAAGGGCAACATTATTAATAACGCCCCCTGGCGCCCTGCACCAGGGGTTTGGTAGATTTAAGGAGAGAAATGTGGCGACCTGCTGAAATACTTAGCGATGGTGTCCACCGCCTTGCCGAGCCGGTCGGCCGTGTGGTGGCTAAGACGAGGGTGCCGCCTAACGTCCTTACCATTTTAGGCTTCTTGTTCAATGTTGGCGTCGCCTGGATAATCTCCCAGGGCCACTTTCCCATCGCCGGCTTGTTGATCATAGTAGCAGGGATCTTCGACCTCCTCGATGGGGCGGTAGCCAGGCACACCAACAGGGTCACCAGGTTCGGCGCTCTCCTCGATTCAACCCTGGACCGCTTATCCGAGGCGGTGCTTCTCTTCGGGCTTCTATGGTTTTATGCCTGGCAACAGGACACCTCCCTCGAGGTGATCCTCATCTTCGCCATCATCGTAGGCTCCCTGCTCATCAGCTATGTTAGAGCCAGGGCTGAAGGATTGGGGCTGGATGCCGAGGTGGGGATAATGAGGAGAACGGTGAGGATTCTTACCCTATCCATCGGACTCATGTTGAGCCCATTCGAACCTCTTCTCCTGGTGGCCCTCTGGGGCCTAGCCATTCTTACCAACCTGACAGCAGTGCATCGCCTTATCTATGTATGGTACAAAGACAGGAAGGGACCGCCGCATTGAGGATTTGCCCAGAGGCTATCGCATGCGGCGGCGGAAAGATAGCGCAAAATAGATAGTCAGTATCCCCAAGATTGCCACTACAACGATGAGCGCGATGTAGGTTGAAGAGATGCCCGATACCGCCCCGGGGGTTGGCGTAGGCTGAGGCCCGAGACCTAGGCTATCACGCCACAGGGCATTGAGACCATCCATGTCAAAGCCATAAACCTCAAGCAGTGCATCATCATAGGTGCTCCCCTCCTTAAAGACATCCAGCAGCGATAATATCTCATCGCTACCATAATTATCGATGAGAAACTGCACCAGGCTATAGCTTTCAGCATAAGAGAGCTTGGCCTCATCCGGGTCAGTGGGAAAGGAGCTTGCGATGGTGCGCACCGAGAAGAGGGCATTGTGGGCGATGGCCGCTTTTAGAATGCCTTGTAGGTCTGACCTGAGCTCTCCCTCAGCGTCCATCGCCAGCCCCTCATCAAGCCAGGTAGGGAGATCACCGTAGGAGCCGAAGACCTCCTGATGGACCACCAGGTGCCCCAGTTCATGGGCGATAGCCCTTTTACCCCAGGTAAGGTCACCTGGAGACACCCCGATAACTATGGTGCTATAGTCAGAGAAAGCGACACCACCGGTCCATTCTTGAGGGTATACCAAAGCGCCCTGTAAATCCCCAGAGCTGGCGTAAATATAAATCTTGACTGGCTGCTCCAGGGCAACCCCCACTTCACCGGCTAGCCTCTCCAGCGCCTCATCGGCAGCATCCAAGAGCTGGTGGGCAAAGGACACGTCGCCCTTATACCATAGGATGGTCACCTGATCGCTGGCTAGGCTCTGCCAATCATGGCTCAGGTCATTAAATTTAATGGTAGCCGATGATGTTTCAATTTGGTGCCCAGCAGCATCCTCAATCAGCCACCAATAATCTATCTCCGTCCCTGGCGGCAATCCCCCCGTCTCCAGCATGTCCCATGTCCAGCTTGCCGCCACCCGTTGACCGGGGGTGAAATCGACATCCACCCGACAGCTAACCGGGATGAGACTCCGTCGGCTCGGCTGATATTCAAGATCTATGTCGGCGATCTCGGTGGTCGCCTCCGCCTCCAGGAGAAAGGTGATGGCAGTGGGAAATTGCGCCTGGGCGTCGCTGGAGATCACGGTGATCTCATCCTGGGCCAGGCTGGTTGCTGGCGAGAGGATGTGAAGGACAGGGAGGGTAAAAAACAGCATGAGTAACAGGCTAAGCCGCTTCATGATCCCTTTCCTATGGTGAATTTGAGGTAGGCCTCGATTAACTCATCCAGCGCCCCATCCAGCACAGCGATAGGGTCGCTGGTTTCATATCCCGTACGATGGTCCTTCACCATTTTATAGGGGTGAAGGACATAGCTTCTGATCTGGTTGCCCCAGCCTGCGACGACATGCTCCCCCTTGAGCCTGGCCTTTTCCTCGGCACGCTTTTCCAGCTCAAGCTCGAGGAGGCGAGCACCGAGGACCTTTAGCGCCAGCTCCTTGTTCTGGTACTGGGAACGCTCGTTTTGGCAGATAGCCACCAGCCCGGTGGGGAGATGGGTCACCCGAACCGCACTGCTGGTCTTCTGCACATGCTGCCCTCCAGGGCCACTGGCTCTAAAGAAGTCGATCCTCAATTCATCAGGGTTTATCCTGACATCCAGCTCCCGCTCCGCCTCGGGCAACACCTCCACCAGGGCAAAGGAGGTATGCCGACCATGGGAGGCATCGAAGGGGGAGAGGCGCACCAGGCGGTGCACCCCGCGCTCTGCCTTGAGGTAGCCGTAGGCATAATCGCCGGTGACCTGGATGAGGGCGCTCTTTATGCCCGCCTCCTCGCCGGGGGAGACCTCGACCACCCCCGCCTGATATCCACGGCGCTCCGCCCACCTGAGATACATCCTGAGGAGCATCTCCGCCCAGTCCTGAGCCTCGGTGCCCCCGGCGCCAGCGTGAACCGCTAGAAAGGCGTTCCTCTTTTCATACTCACCACTCAGGAGCAGCTCAAACTCTATCTCTTCAAACTGAGCAGCTACCCGCTCGGCCTCAGTTGCGATCTCCTCCTCCAGAGCAGGATCCTCCTCAGCGGCAACCAGGTCTGCCAGCTCCAAAAGCTCACTGACCCTGCGCTCCATGATGCGCCACCTCTCCACCTCCCCCTTCAGCTCCCCGAGCTTGCGCATCACCCCCTGTGCCCTCTCCTGATCCTGCCAGAAATCGGGCCGGGATAATTCCGCCTCTATTTCAGCGATCTGCCGCTCCTTCTGAGCGAGGTCAAAGGCGCACCATGACTTGGGAGATGCGCTCCGCTAGCTCCTCAAGCCTTTTACGTTGTTCTTGCATTTTTCTTACTCCTACCAAGTACCTTAATTTTTTGCTTGCACCATAGTCTAACACGACGAGTCAAACGCCGCTGATAATCATCCCAATCTGGTACCCGTCTTATTATTTCAAGAGTCATCCCGTCACCTTGTGGAACTAAATTAAAGGACGCACAAGCTGGTTCTGCGTTCGCTGAGGTAACCTCTATTTTGCCATGGTACTCCCCAATTTTGAGACGAACTCTAACTGGTAGCCATCCGCTCTCTGATGGTATACTCAGGTGAGACTCTGCATAGACCATACAAAATTCCAGTGCTGCTTTTGTGTTCCTATTAATGGTGCAGGTTTCTATATTCCCCATTCGTGACCAGCAAAGCGACATGCCCTCCATAGGTGTGAAGTACTTACTGCTCAAGATAGGCTGAGGTTCATCAGCAGAAATAATGTATACATCAGACGGTTCATAAACATCCTCCGCTTCAGCATCCAATGTAATCATACCAATACAGTTCTCCGCAGCTCTCTTGCCCTCGTTCTTCACTATAATTCTATAATGCAAGCCTTTGATCACACTCTTATCCAATATATACAGCTTGGGCTTGAAATAGTTTTCATTAATCCAGTCGCGAATAAATCCACCTAGAGCTGCACCAATCAACGCAGCAAATATCGGCCCCACTACCACCCCAAAAAGTGTCCAATCCATTTGATTATTTTACTTCTATAAAATAATAACTTTTCCCCGTTGCCCTTTCTCCGTCCTTGCCGTAGGGGGCAGTTGTCCCGCTGCGGCGAGGTGGGCAAGGCGGGTGGGCTCGGGGAGGCGATAGCCTCGCAGACACGCCATCACCCAGTGGACGGCAGCCTCAAGGTCAACCCTGTGCCCGATGGAAACATAGACCGGCTTTACCCCCCGCTTGGTCCGCAGCGCCGCCCCGATAACCTCCTCGCCATCGAGGAGCGGGGCATAAGTGCCTGGCTCCTCCCCCAAATCACCGTGCCGGCCGCACAGGATGGACTTGGCACACCCTATGATGGGCACATCCAGCACAAGCCCCAGATGGGACGCCAGCCCCAATCTCCGCGGATGAGCAATGCCCTGAGCATCGGCAATAAAAAGGTCAGGGGTCACGGTAAGCCTTTCGCAGGCGGCCAGGATCAACGGTATCTCTCGAAAGGACAATAGACCTGGCACATAGGGAAAGCTGATCCGCAGCGTCGCAACACTCTGCTCCACCAGCACAAGCTCGGGAAAACGGAGTACCACCACCGCTCCCCTTGCCATTTGCCCACTGTCCTCGCCAGAGATGTCCACACCAGCAATGAGATTAGGGGTCTCGAGCTCGCTCCTTCTCACCACCTGAGCGGCAAGAACTCGCTGAATTTCCTTAGCCTCAGCAACGCTTACCTGCCAGCTGTGAAGATTGCGCCCTTTCATATCAGCCAATTATATCCCCTGGAATACCCCATGGCAAGCTAACCCATTGACACATGGCGCTTTTTAACCCATAATAGCAACATTACGAGGTGAGCAATGGTAAAGATTCGGTTGAGTCGTGTAGGCAGGAAAAAGAGACCCAGCTACCGGGTAGTGGTCGCCGATGCTCGGGCCCCGCGCGATGGTGCCTTTATTGAAATCATCGGTCACTACAATCCCCTCACCGACCCCGCTACCATCGTGATTGATGAGGAGAAGGCACTAAACTGGCTTCGTCAGGGGGCCCGGCCTACGGAAAGGGTGGCCATCTTGCTAGCTAAGCTGGGCATCATAGAGAAGCCCACGAAGAAACACACAGAGAAGCTGGCGAAGAAGCTCGCAAAGGAGCCAGCGAAGAAGCCGGCGAAGAAGCCCGTAGCGGAGCTAGCAGAGGAGAAGCCCACAGAGGAGCTAGCGGAGGAGAAACCTACAGAGGAGCCGGAGGAGAAGCCCGCAGAGGAGCCAGCGGAGAAGAAACCTACAAAGAAACCGGCGAAGAAGCCCGCAGCGGAGCTAGCGGAGGAGAAACCTATAGAGAAGCCTACGGAGGAAGAGCCCGCCGAGAAGCCCACGGAGGAACCCGCAGAGGAGCCCACAGCGGAGCTAGCGGAGGAGAAACCCATAGAGAAGCCTACGGAGGAACCCGCAGAGGAGCCCACAGCGGAGCCAGCGGAGGAGAAGCCTATAGAGGAGCCTACGGAGGAAGAGCCCGCCGAGAAGCCCACGGAGGAACCCGCAGCGGAGCTAGCGGAGGAGCCTGCCGAGGAGAAATCTACAGAGGAGGAGCCCACGACGAAAAGCGAAGGTTAGCACAGGACCCTTCCCCAAGAAGGGATCAAAAAACTAGTCAAGGAGAGAAATGAAAGAGCTTATCGAGTTTATCGTCAAGGCGATCGTGAACAATCCGGATGAGGTGGTGGTAACCGAGGAGCAAAGCGAAGGAGGGGTGCTACTCAAGCTTCAGGTTAACCAGGAGGATATGGGACGGGTGATCGGCAAGCAGGGTCGGGTGGTCCAGGCGATGCGCACCCTGCTCCGGGTGATCGCGGCCAAAGCAGGCACCCGGGTAGAGCTCGTAGTAATGTAATCCTGGTTCGGTGGCACTATGGATTCCCAGTTCATCGAGGTGGGCCGGGTCGTTGCACCGTGGGGAGTGCGGGGTGACATAAAGGTGGAGGTGATGACAGACTTCCCCGACCGGTTCTCACCCCAGGAGAAGGTTTACATCGAGGGACGAGCGGTGACCATCGAAAGGAGCAGATGGCACCGGGGGAGGGTAATCCTCAAGCTGGCCGCCATCGATAGCGTTGAGGATGCCGAGGGGCTTCGCGGTCGATTCTTAGAGGTGCCCCAGTCCCAGCTTCGCGCACTGCCAAAGGATGAGTATTATCAGTTTCAGCTCCTGGGCCTCGAGGTCTGGACAACTGAGGGGGAGCTTCTGGGGCAAATCGCCCACATCCTGCCCACCGGTAGTAACGATGTTTATGTGGTGCCCTCAAAGCATGGGGAGTTGCTTATCCCCGCCATTGAGGATGTGGTGAAATCGGTGGACCTGGAGAGGGGGCGAATTGTTATTAAGGTGATCCCGGGTTTACTTCAGCAGAAGGCTTGACACCGAGGCGAGGACAGAAATGACAGGTCAAATCCCAGAGGTAGTAATCTTTCGTTTGCCGTTATACCTTCGCATCCTGACACTCCTCGCGGCAGAGAACGTTGAGGTGGCGAGTTCTCAGGAGTTGGGAGAGAGATTGCAGATGACCCCGGCGCAAATTCGAAAGGACCTGAGCTACTTCGGCAAGTTTGGCAAGCAGGGTAAAGGCTACAACGTGAGACTGCTCCGGGAGCAATTACGAGAGATCCTGGGGCTTGACCGGGAGTGGCGCATGGCCCTAATCGGGGTGGGAAGATTGGGGAAGGCGATCCTTGACTATGGTATTCTTGCGCTACGCGAGTTCACCATCGTGGCTGCCTTTGACATAGACCCTCATCAAATTGGCAAAAAAGTAAGCGGGGTGATGATTCAAGATCTCGCCGAGCTCGCCGATACGGTGAAAAAAGAGGGCATCGAAATTTGTGTTGTCGCCGTGCCCCCGTCACAGACTCAACAGGCTATCGACTGCTCGGTGGGTTGCGGCATCAAAGCGATCTTAAACTATGTACCCGCTGCTGCCCGGGTGCCCAAGGACGTGCGAATCCAGGAGGTGGATCCCACGCTCGCCCTGCAAACCATGACCTACCATTTAAAGTCCCTGGGCTCCTCCTGAGCCAGGCTTCCTCTTTCTCCTGCGCTCCGCTATCTTGAGCCGCATCAGAGAGCGCATGAGCGCGGCCTCGGCGGCGGCAAGGTCCATTTCAGCAGGGCGTTCCTTAAGCTGCTCCTCAGCGCGGCTCTTCGCCTCCTCAGCACGGCTAATATCGATCTCCTCAGCCCGCTCAGCGACATCGGCAAGCACGGTAACCCTGTTCTGCATTACCTCAAGGAAGCCGCCGCTCACAAACATCGCCGTCTCCTCGCCATCCTTCCGCACCAACATCTCGCCGGGCTGAAGCATGGTTAAGAGCGGGGCATGGCCAGGCAGGATACCTAACTGCCCCTCGATGCCGGGGGCAACGATGATATCGACATCATCGGAGTAGACAATGCCCTCAGCAGTCACGATCTCGAATTTGAGTTTAGCCAATTTCTCGCCCTCTATGTAACATGGTACAACGCCAATGCTCATAAGCTTGTCTTATTTTCGGGTCTACTTGGTCAGCCAGACCCCAAATCCTCTGGTCGTTTGATTCTATAGACAATCTCTGAATTACAAGACCTACATTTTTAAAGCCCGCGTCTTTCAAAATTGCCTTTAGTCCCTGCCGAAAGCTAGCTTCACTTATCTGACTCCCCTTGAAGGAATACCATAATCTCTCAATAGCCTTTGCTATTGGGCCTCTCCGTTTCCTCGCCATAACTTCACCCCCCTACCCCTCCAGCTCCTTCGCCCTCTCTACCACCTCATCGATGGTGCCCACCATGTAGAAGGCCTGCTCGGGGTGGACATCGTGGTTCCCATCAAGGATTTCCTTGAAGCCGCGCACCGTCTCTTTAACCGGAACGTAGCGACCTGTCATGCCGGTGAAGGCCTCGGCGACGAACATGGGCTGGGAGAGAAATCGCTGGATCTTGCGGGCGCGCCCTACGGTGAGCTTGTCTTCCTCCGAGAGCTCCTCAATACCCAATATGGCGATGATGTCCTGGAGGTCTCTGTAGCGCTGGAGCACCCGCTGCACCCCGCGCGCCACGCCGTAATGCTCCTCGCCGACAACGCGTGGGTCGAGGATGCGGGAGGTGGAGGACAGGGGATCAACGGCAGGGTAGAGTCCCTGCTCGGCAATGGAGCGCTCCAGGGCGACCACGGCGTCGAGGTGACCGAACACCGTTGCCACGCCAGGGTCGGTATAGTCATCGGCAGGGACATAGATCGCCTGGAAGGAGGTAATGGAGCCCTTCTTGGTGGAGGTGATTCGCTCCTCCAGGTCGCCCATCTCGGTTGCCAGCGTGGGCTGATAGCCCACCGCAGAGGGCATCCGACCCAGGAGCGCCGAGACCTCCATGCCAGCCATAATGTAACGATATATGTTATCGATAAAGAGCAGTACATCCTGCCCCTCAACATCGCGGAAGTATTCCGCCATGGTGAGCCCGGTGAAGCCGATGCGCAGCCTCACACCGGGAGGCTCGTTCATCTGCCCGAAGACAAGCACGGTTTTATCGATGACCCCCGAAGCCTTCATCTCATACCATAGGTCGTTGCCCTCTCGAGAGCGCTCCCCCACCCCGGCAAAGACGGAGAAGCCGCCATGCTCCGTGGCAATATTGCGAATCAACTCCATGATGATAACGGTCTTGCCCACCCCGGCGCCGCCGAATGCACCCACCTTCCCCCCTTTGGTGAAGGGGGTGATCAGGTCGATTACCTTGAGCCCGGTCTCCAGCATCTGGGTAGAGGTCTCCTGCTCCCGGAAGGAGGGCGGGGAGCGGTGAATAGGCCATCGCTCCTCAGCCTCCACAGGCCCCAGATCGTCCAGGGGCTCACCAAGGATATTGAACAGCCTTCCCAGAGTGGCTGGACCCACGGGGACAGTGAGCGGTGCCCCAGTGTCGATAGCCTCAGCGCCGCGCTCCAGGCCATCGGTGGGGGACATGGCGAGGCAGCGAACCCAGTTATTCCCCACATGCTGCTGCGTCTCGAGGAGGATCTTCCCCTCATCGAGGGGGATCTCGATAGCGTTATTGAGCGCCGGCAGCTCATCAGGGGGGAACTCTATATCCACCACCGTGCCGATTACCTGGGCTACTTTACCTTTTGCCACGATAACCTCCTGCCTTATTCTAAACCAGCGCCGCCGCTCCTCCGGTGATGTCCAGAAGCTCCTTAGTTATCATCTCCTGCCTCGCCTTGTTATAGGTCAGGGTAAGATCCTCGATGATCTCGTTGGCGTTATCGGTGGCGTTGCTCATCGCCACCATCCGCGCTGACTGCTCGCTGGCGATGGACTCAAGGATAACATGGTAGAGCCCCATCTCAACGAAGCGGGGGAGAAGCTGAGCCAGCACCTCGTCCGGTGAGGGCTCGTAGATATACTCCACATTTTGCCCCGGTTCAATAGCCGCCGGCTCAATGGGGAGCAGCCGCCACAGCACCGGCCGCTGGCTCATGGTGGTTACAAACTGGGTGTATGATAGATATACTTCATCGATGAGGCCATCGGTGTAATCATCAATGACGATGCGGGCGATGGGGAGGACATCGACTATGGAAGGACGGTCGCCAAAACGGGTGAACTCGGCGCGCACCTCCTGCCCGGAGCGCACCATGAAATCCCTCCCCTTGCGACCGATAACAACGGTTGTCGCGGGAACACGCTGCTCCAGGATAAAGCTAGCCACACTGCGATTAACACTGGCAACAAGCCCGCCACAAAGGCCTCGGTCGGGAGTAATATGGATGATGGCTATCCTGTTCACCGGCCGCTTAACCAGGAGGGGGTGAATCTCTTCGCCGTAGCGGCGCTGCGCTGCCAGGTTGGCAAGAACATGCCTCATCTCCTCGGCGTAAGGGCGAGCAGCGATGGTGCGCTCCTGAGCACGCCTCATCTTGGAGGCAGCGACCATCTCCATTGCCCTGGTGACCTTGGCTGTGCTCTGGACGCTCTTGATGCGGCGGCGAATTTCACGGATGGTTGGCATTCTTTCGACCGTTGGGAATATACTCTATCTGCTCTCTCCCACTCTATCAATAACTGTGATGCCCTCAGTACGGCACCTTCTCCTTGAACTCGGCGATCGCCTGCTTCAGCGCCTCCTCGGTCTCATCGCTGAGCTCCTTCTCCGCAGCTATGCGCTGACCAATCTCAGGGTGGCTTGTCTCCATGAAGCGATGGAAGCCTTCCTCAAAGGCTCTCACCTTCTCCACAGGGACATCGTCGAGGTAGCCGTTGATCACGGCGTGGAGGATAGTCACCTCTTTTTGCAGGGGCATGGGAACATACTGGGGCTGCTTCAGCACCTCGGTGATGCGCTGCCCCCGCTCCAGTTGCGTCCTGGTTGCCTTATCCAGCTCGGCAGCACCAAACTGAGAGAAGGTCGCCAGCTCCCGGTACTGAGCGAGGTCCAGCCTCAATTTCCCCGCCACTTGCTTCATCGCCCTGGTTTGAGCAGCGCCCCCCACCCGGGAGACGCTGAGCCCGACATTTAGCGCCGGCCTTATACCGGCATTGAACAGATCGGTCTCCAGATATATCTGGCCGTCGGTGATGGAGATTACATTGGTGGGGATATAAGCCGATATATCGCCGGCCTGTGTTTCGATGATGGGCAGGGCGGTAAGCGAGCCGCCGCCATACTCCGGCGCCATCTTGGCGGCGCGCTCCAGGAGGCGGCTATGGAGATAGAAGATATCGCCCGGGTATGCCTCGCGACCTGGAGGGCGACGCAGTAGCAATGAGAGCTGACGATAGGACCAGGCATGCTTGGACAGGTCGTCGTAGATAATCAGGGCATCCCGCCCCTGCTCCATGAACTCCTCGCCGATGGTGCAGCCGGCGTAAGGGGCGATATACTGCAGCGCCGCCGGGTCGGAGGCGTGAGCGGAGACCACGATGGTATGCTCCATAGCTCCATGGTGCTCCAGGATGGCTACCGCCTGCGCCACCTTGGAGGATTTCTGTCCAATGGCAACATATATACAGATGAGGTCGCCACCTTTCTGGCTGATGATGGCATCGAGGGCGATGGCGGTCTTACCGGTGGCGCGGTCACCAATGATGAGCTCTCGCTGCCCCCGCCCCAGGGGGATCATGCTATCGATAGCCTTGATCCCGGTATGAACCGGGGTGTCCACCGACTGGCGCAGCACCACATTAGGGGCCACTCGCTCCACGGGGCAGGTTTTTTCATACTTCAGCGGCCCCTTGCCATCGAGAGGCTGGCCCAGTGGATCGATTACTCGACCTATAAGGCCATCACCTACTGGCACCTCGGCGATCCTGCCGGTGGAGCGCACCTCGTCCCCCTCCTTGATCTCGGCCCAGTTACCCAGGATCACCGCACCAACGCTATCCTCCTCCAGGTTAAGGGCGATGCCGATTATCCCATTGGGGAACTGGAGCAGCTCGCTATACCTGGCACCGGAGAGCCCGTGAATGCGCGCAATGCCGTCGCCCACCTCGACCACGGTGCCTACATCCACCATGGTTACCGTGGTGCCAAATTGCTCGATCTGCTGTTTTATGATCGCGGTGAAGTCACGGGCACGAGCCATTTTTTAACCTCCGATTTGTTCCGTCAATCTATTTCTAAAAGATACTTCCCGATATATCCCACAAAGCCTTCGTGGAGAGTGAATAGCCTCCGATCTATCCCGTTAGTCTATCTCCAAGAGCGGCATCCCGATCTATTTCATCAGGCTCTCCCTGAGAGCGAGAAGCCGCGACTTAGTGCTGCCATCGATGAGCTTATCCCCCACCCTGGCCACGAGCCCCCCGATAATGGCGGGGGCGACCCTGGTGGTCAGCACAATCTCCCGGCCCACCAGAACACCGAGACGACGAACAAGCTTGTCCTTCTCTTCAGGCTCCAGGGGGACAGCGGTCGTCACCTCAGCATGGGCTATCCCCTGATGTTCATCGACCAGCCGCCCATACTCCAGAACCATATCCGCCACCAGGCCCAATCTCCCACGGGACACCAGTAGCAAGGCCAGGTTCATTACCAGGGGGTTCAACCCCTCAAGGCCCTGGCGCAAAATCCTCTCCTTCTCGTCGAAGCGAATCCTGGGGCTTTCCAAAAAGGCAAAAATAAGGGGATCCCTCACCGCTTCGGAAAGCCGCTCCAGGTCCCCGCGCCATACCTCCAATTCTTTCCGCTCCAGAGCGATCTGAAACGCTGCCTGGGCATGCCTTCTCGCCGCAGCCCGCGCCATCAGCCCTCCTCCTTCGCAACTCCCGCTGTCATCCCTTCCTTTTTCGTAACCCCCGCTGTCAACCCTTCCCCCCAGGAGCCTGCTCCAGTACCTCCTCTATAAGGCGGCGATGCTTCTCCCGATCCAGTGTCTCGTTGACCACCTTCTCGGCAGCGGTTATCGCCAGGTCAACAAACTGGCGCTTGACCTCATCGATAGCCGCATCACGCTCCCGCTCGATCTCAGTGCGCGCCCGGGCGACGATAACCTCCGCCTCCTGCCTTGCCTCCCCCCTCGCCTCCTCTTTGAGGCGCTCCCCCATCTGAGCCGCTTGAGCCAATATATCCTGCCCATCCCTGCGGGCAGCCCCCAGTTGCTCCCTGACCTGCTCCTCAGTCTTGGCCATCTGCTCCTTGATCTGCTCAGCCTGCTCCATGCTCTCCTTGATTCTATTAGAGCGCTCATCGAGCATCCGGCGCACCGGTTTATAGAGCACGACGGTGAGCAGGCCAAACAGAAGAAAGAAACCTACAAGCTGTGCCACCAAGCCTGGCACATTAATACCAATGTCTCCCATATCGACTCCTCTCCCGTTAATGCAATCAGGCGATGAAGATCAGCATAATGGCCACGATGAGAGCATAGATTGCTATGGCCTCACAGAAGGCAATGGCCAGGATCATATTAGTCATGATTGGGCCGCGAGCCTCGGGGTTTCGCCCCAACGCCTGCATGGCACCATACCCTAACATGCCGATCCCCAAGCCAGGTCCCAGAGCACCAGCGCCAATGGCAACTGCTGCGGCGATCAACTTCATGGCTTCCGCATCCATATTTCAGCCTCCTTCCGACCGATATTTACTCATGCTCCTCCCTAGGGGTAACCGCCATAACCAGGAAAACCAGGGTCAACCCACAGAAGATGAGAGCCTGAACGAAACCAAGGAATAACTCAAGGCCATAGAATAGCGATGGAACAACCCATGGGAGAAGAAAGATCATCATGAGGATCAATATCTCCCCGGCGGTCATGTTACCAAAGAGTCGGACGGTTAGGCTGAGGATACGCACCAACTCGCTTATAAACTCGATAAAGCCAACAAAGACATCAACAACCCCTGCGAGGAGAGCGCCAAGGCCACTTTTAACCTTACCCTTAAAAATCATGCCCATGCCCCTAAAAAAACCACCGACGCTAATAAACCTTCTCACATAGCGGGAAAAGCCCTGAGACCTGATGCCCCAGTACTCCACAAAAACGAAGGAGACCAGGGCCAAAGCGAGAGGGAAATTGATATCGGTATTTGCCCCCCTGAGGAAAGGTATCAAAACCTGCTCCCCCCCCTCGGTGTGCCAAAAGCCTATGGTCATGAAGCCGGGAATGAGCGCCAGCCAGGCATTAGCGATGACAAAGATAAAGATGGTAGCGACCACAGGAAGGAACTTGCGCCCATACTCCTTTCCCGCCGTATCATCCACAAAGTTGATAAGTATCTCGAGGAGACCTTCAACAATGTTTTGAAGCCCCTTGGGCACGACCTTCATCCTGCGAGTAGCGGCAAAACACACTGCCCCCAGCACTATAATGGTAAACAAGGCTGCCAACATGGTATTGGTGAAGAATGAGCCAAACAGGGTCTCTGCAGGGAGTTCCACATGGGGTTGAGGAGTAGAAAAGAGAAGACGCCCTACTATTATCAGGAGACAACAAAGAAAAGCAATAATTCCTATCCGGCGCCACTTGCCAAGCCCGCCCCACCAGGAACGAATCCTACCCACTAGTCCCCCTTATCCTTCCTCTTGCTGAAGATCGGGAGAAGCATGCGGTATGTTCCATAAAAGGCGACAAACAATCCCAGGCCGAGCCCGAGCAGGATAAACAGAGGTCTGATACCAACCTCCCCATCAAGCCAAAACCCAAGATAGAGCCCACCGACAATGCACCCACCAATATAAAACCCAACACCGGTAAGCCTGAGCACCGCCTCCCAGCGATTCACGGTCATCCCTCGAATGAGTATATCATACGCTACTACCATCGGCAACTTGCCCCTGACATAAAAAAACCCCCGACCTATCGGGGGGTTAACAAAAGCCAT
>JAGMCC010000080.1 GCA_023129355.1 Dehalococcoidia bacterium
CTCATCTTGTGTTAGAAATCGATACCCCCTCCAGGCTCATCTTGTATTGGAAGAGACTACTAGTTGACACAATGGTGTGAATTCGATATGCTGGAAGCCCCGATTTGAGCGGAGCTTGCAAGGAGGAAACATGGAAAAACAGGTACAGATAATCGCCAGTGACGCTGGCGGCACCCTGACTGACATGATGGTGGTGGACGGCGAGGGAAACTTCACCATCGGCAAGGCGGCAACTACCCCCCAGGATCAATCCCTGGGTGTTTGGGAGTCGCTTACGGATGCCTTCGAGTACTGGGGTATCGATTTCAAGAAGCAGGCGGGTAATATACTTCCCGGTGTCGAGGCTATTGTCTACTGCGGCACTTCGATGATGAATGTGCTTCTCACCGCCACGGGTAAAAAAGTGGGGGTCATCACTCAACGGGGGGATGAAGACGTCTTCATCCACGAACGGAGCCGCCAGACGTGGACCGGGTATGGTTATCAGGATGTTCTGCATCACGTAACGCACCACCACAACATGCCCCTGGTTCCTCGGAGATTGGTTAAGGGGGTGACCGGGCGGATAGATATGTTCTCGATGGAGGCCATCCCTTTATATGAGCATGAGGTTGAGAGGGCGGTCGAGGAACTGCTGGATGAGGAAGTGGAGGCCATCGCCGTCTCCCTGTGGTATTCATACCTGAACCCGATGCATGAGCTAAGGGTGTCCGAGATAGCTCAGGAGGTGATGCAGAAGCGGGGTCGCCAGGTGCCGGTGTACCTCTCTTGCCAGCTTTGTCCTATCACCAGGGAGCAACCGCGACTCAACACGCTCGTGCTCCATGCCAGCGCTGCAGAGCCTGGACGCGAACAGCTCTCTGGGATTGAGCGCAAGCTCCAGGACAGTGGATACAGGTATCCTCTTCAGATAGTTCTGGCGCACGGAGGCATAACCAATATTCGCTACCCCAGAATCTATGAAGGGTGCTTCTCCGGGCCTATCGGGGGTCTGCTTGGGGTTCGCTATCTGGAGCAGGTGATGGGGACAGGCAACTGGGTCTGCTCCGACATGGGCGGTACCAGCTTCGACGTGGGCCTCATCATGAGCGGCGAGCCTGTCATGCTGCGGGAGGTGGTCATCAACCGCAGGATATTCAATATTCCCACCCTGCTCATGGACTCCATCGGCGCCGGCACCGGGATGTACGTTACCATCGACCCCATCACCATGCGAATTACCGTTGGTCCCGAGAGCGCCGGGGCCGACCCGGGGCCGGTCTCCTACGATATGGGCAACGAGGTGCCTACGGTAATGGACTGTGTCCTCATCATGGGCATCCTGAACCCGGACAACTACCTCGGAGGCAAGCTCAAACTAAACAAAGAGAAAGCCCTCAAGGCCATTAAGGAGAAATGTGCCGATGTCCTGGGCGTCGACCCCTATTACATCGCTGAGGGGGTGTATAAGCTCATCAACAGCACTATGAAGGAGCACATCAGGGCAGTGCTGTACGCTAGAGGATTCTCCCCGGCAGATTATCACCTTCTAAGCTACGGCGGGGCTGGCCCGATGCATGTCGCTGGCTACACCGAAGGCCTGCCCTTTAAGGGAGTGGCCACCCTGCCCTACGCAGCGGCCTTCTCTTCATTCGGCTCTGCTGCAGTGGACATCAGCCACCGCTACCAGAAATCCACCACGGTTATGATTCACTATGGAGCCGATGATGCCTTTAAGTTGATGATGGGTCAGCTTTACCTTAATCCTGGATGGGAAGAGCTGGAGAGGCTGGCACAGGCGGACTTCGCTGCCGAGGGTCTACCCTGGGAGCAGGCGGCGGTGCGTCAGATAGCCTACGTGCGCTACGGCAGCCAGATGGACGATATCGAGGTGCCATCGCCGGTATCCCGCATAAGTAGCGCCGAGGATATGGACAAGCTCATCGCTGCCTTTGAGGATCTCTATGAGAGGGTATATGCCGGCGTGGCCAAGCACCCGCAGGCGGGCTATCAGATCTTCGAGTTGGGGCTCACCGCCACCATTCCCAAGGTCAAGCCTAAGCTAATTAAGAGGTCGCTGGAGGGAAAGAATCCACCACAAGAAGCCATTAAGGGAGAGAGGGAAGTGTACTTTGACGGCGAGTGGCATAAGGCCGTTATCTACGACATGGACCGGATCAGGCCGGGGAACGAGATCGAGGGGATAGCTGTGGTTGAGGCTCCAGCGACCACCTTCTTCCTCCCGCCGGGGAGACGGGCCAGGATGGATGAGTGGTCACTGCTGTGGCTCACCTAGGAGTAGCTAAAGGAGGCTAGAATGCAAAAGGTTAAGGGTATCGGAGAGGATGGCAAGACCCTGCAGCGTATGCTGGAGGAAAATGAGAGGCTGTACCGGGATACGGGTTGCTATGCCGGCATCACCGAGCCTCACCTACTTAAGGAGAACCCTGTCAAGGGCGAGCTTTTTCATTCCCGGATAATGGCGTCGCTGATAGCTGGCAGGGAGACCACCCGTATGGTTTCGGGTTCGCCCTTTGTCCGGGAGGTGGCCGAACTATGCCTCGGCCTCTACACTCCCGAAGGGGACAATATCGCCCAGTCCACCGGCATTCAGATCCATATCAAGCTCATGGGTGACAATATACAGTGGATGATCAATAAGAATTACGAAGAGGAGGTGGGGATAAATGACGGTGACTTCTTCATATCCAACGACCCGGTCATATCCGGCATGCACGCTGCTGATGTCTACGATATGCTGCCCATTTTCTGGGAATACGAACTGATCGGCTGGGTATCCACGGTGATCATGGAGATGGACGTCGGCGCGGTAAGCCCTGGGTGCATGCCCACGCCTAACGTGGAGCGGGGCACGGACGGGCTGAAGTTCTGCTGCGAGCGAATAGGCTCAAACGATAAGTTGAACCGGGACTTCGAGCATAAGATCGAGATCTGCCTGGATATGTCGGACATCTTCTTACTGGATCGCAAGGGTGCTATTGCGTCCAACATCCGTGTGCGGGAAGAGATTAAGCGTATTATCAATGAATTCGGGATAGAATACTACAAAAGGGCGATCAGGGAGCTTATAGAGGAGGAGCGGCGCAACCAGATTGTCCGCATCCGGCAGCGGATGGTTCCCGGCCGCTACCGCGGAGTGGTGCCTGCTGAATTTCCCATGGCGGACCAACCGGTAGCGTGGCTCCCGGCCAAGCGGGACACCATACGCCTCATTCCTATACAGATGGATGTCACGCCCGCGGGAGGTCTGGTGTTGGACTTCGAGGGGGTTGGCGAGTGGGGCTGGCACCCCTTCAATGGCACACCCCAGGCAGTCTGGGGCGGCGTCTCAATAGTCACCGTGCAGACCCTGGCATACGACGGGCGTGGCAATCTGGGGTCGCTTCTTCCCATTGAGGTAAAGGAGCCGCCTATCGACTCCCTGCTCAATCCAAGCCAGATCAAGAAGCTGGCAACCTCCACGCCGTGGGCCCCCTTACTGGACGTATTCGGTATGTGGACGCACCTTTTAGGGATTGCCTTCTATCTGCGCGGCTTCAGGGAGGAAACCTTTAACTACCGCTCTTCGGCTGGCTGGCAGATGGCCGGCTATGATCAAATGGGTAACAAGCGCCCTCTACTGGCCGCTGGAACCGGTTACTTCGGCCCGGGTGCCTGTGGGGTCTGCGACGGGGTCGATTGTGGAGGGTGGCTGGCTACACCGGAGGTCGACCTGGGAAGCGCGGAGGTATGGGAGCTTTTTGTACCCCATATGGAGATGTCGCACCGAATCGAACCCTATTCAGTAGGCTACGGCAGGTTCCGCTCCGGCCTCGCAATCCCCCAGGTGGTGATGATTCATAGAAGTCAACAGTTAGTCGGCAGCGGGGCGCTGGGCACCGCTTCGGATGGTATCATCCCCAACCTTGGCCAGTTCGGTGGATACCCTGGCGGCAGGCGGAACACCCTGTTATTGCGCTATGACAATCTCCCCGAGTTGATGGAGAAAAGGCAGCCGCTGCTCTATGAGTTGGGCCATCCGGCGGATTTGAAGGACCGGTTCCCCGGGCAGGTCTTTGATATGGGCCTCATACCGGTACCGACGGAAATCTACGAGGGTGACCTCCTCATTTCAAATAGTGGTGCCGGTGGGGGGCTTGGCGATCCAATCGAAAGGGACCCGGCACTGATAACCGCTGACATGGACAACGGACTGACCACCGAGTGGCAGGCCAGCAGCATCTACTGTGTTAAGACCAGCTACGATGAGAAAGCGAAGCAGTGGAAGGTGGATGAGACTGCCACCAAGGAACTACGCCAGGCGAAGCGCAAAGAGAGACTGGCCAGGGGCGTGCCGGCCAAGGACTGGTGGCAGAGGTCCCGCCAGAGGCTGGTGGAGCGCGATATAGATGACAGGATTCTGGAGATGTACCAGAGCAGTATGAGGCTTAGTGAGGCCTTCACCCGGGAGTTCAAAGACTTCTGGGCGCTGCCCGATGACTTTAATCTGTGAGGTGATGAAATGCCATACAGCAAAGAAGATTTGAGAGACCTTTACGACGGCAGGCTCCCCTGGCACAAGACATTCGAAATCATGAGCAAGCCCAAGGACGATGATAGATTCGACAAGTATGTCGAGATCCTCCAGGAGCGCGTCTCCTATCCGGAGAGGATACTACTGCCCCTGGGCGACCACCTCAACGTGGTGCAAAAGGGCGGGGAGCGGATCGTGAAGTGCGACTGCGGGCACGAGTTCGGGGACTGGCGGCAGAACTGGAAGCTGAACGCTCTCATCTTCGCCAGAGACGATACTGAGAAGCTGGAGGAGGTTTATCCTGGACTCAAGTGCCCAGACCCCAACCTGTGCGAAGTGCGAGAGTTCTACTGCCCTGGGTGCGGCAGTCTGCTCATGGTGGAGGCTGTACCCGTAGGCTATCCGCTCATCTTCGATGCCCTGCCCGACATAGATAGTTTCTACCGGGAGTGGCTGGGCAGGCCGCTTCCCGATGAGAAAGAGTTCCGGGATATGACCTACGATGTCACCGCGGAGTGGGGGCAGGATCTTGAATGAGTCGCTTTAACAACGGGGCTGGTTTCAAGCATCGCGGCGTGTTGTTGAAGGACGTTCCGCTTAGTAGGTACAAAGGAGGTAATGTCTAGAGGGGATAATAACAGAGATGTCGCACGAAAAAGAGAGGACTATTCGGGTGGCGGCGGTGCAGATGGAGTCGAAGAACGGCCTTATTGATGATAACCTCAAACACGCTACGCTATTAATTGACCGAGTTGCGCAAGAGGGAGCCAAGCTCATCGTACTTCCCGAGTTCATGCCCACCGGTTATATATTCACCACGGACATATGGGACGGAGCAGAACCAAGAGAAGGATCGACCGTCAAATGGCTAAGGGAGAACTCCACAAGGCTGGGCGTCTGGTTGGGAACCAGCTTTCTGGAAGCTGACGGGGAGGATTTCTTCAATACGTTCGTTCTAGCGACCCCTGACGGAAAGGAAGCCGGTCGAGTGAGGAAACAAACGCCGGCAGCATATGAGGCGTGCTTTTTCAGGGGAGAGACTGGCCCGCACATAATAGACACCGAACTGGGCAAGATAGGAGTGGGTATCTGCTACGAAAACTACCTTGCCTACATTCCGCAGATAATGTACCAGCAAGCGGTAGACCTGCTATTAATGCCCCTCTCAGCCCCCACACCAATGCAGAGCTTCTTTTTCCGTCACAGGCAGATAGAATACTATAATAATATAATAAGAGAAGGAGTTCGTCGCATGGCAGGCATTCTCGGGGTACCTGTGGTAATGGCAAACAAATGCGGCCGATGGCGGACTCCAATGCCGTGGCTACCGTTCTGGAAGCAGGATTCAAGCTTTCCTGGCCT
>JAGMCC010000081.1 GCA_023129355.1 Dehalococcoidia bacterium
TAGAAGTCAATGAACGTAGCCAGAAGAAATCATATATAATACCTATGATAGACGAAGTAGCCGGATCGCCATGACTTCCATCCAGAGGAGCGGCACCACCATTGAGACTCTTTGTAGCACCCCCTTCCATGGCTCGAAAACATTGAATCCATACACAGTAATTATAAACAGAGCAGAGATTGCTCCCGCCACGACTACGGTTATCAGCGAGTAGGCTACATAGCTCTGCCATAGTCTGTCTCTCCTTAACCTTGGGGAGAGGGCTAGAGGAGCAAGTATCATGGCAAATGCGGATATTGTGACGAAAACATAGTGCGTAATCCCAAGTATTGATATATCCACACCGGCAGGGTCACAAGGGAAGATTCCAGCCATCACCAACGCGGCGCCGCTCAAAGCTACCAAGGCAGGACTAATCTTCGAGCCATTACCTTCGCTTATGCCACGGTGGAGTCCGAAGGCAAAGGCGATCATCAATGCGCCTAACAAAGCGAATCCTGCTGTATTCATTACTATGGCATTTTGACCACCGACCCCGCCGAGTTCGCTCATGGACTGCGCAATATGATCGTAGCCTGGTCTAAGTAGACCGAGGATGATTACCACGATTGCATATAAGATCGGGGCAATAATGCCACAGATAGCCAGCAGTCTTTGAGTACTGGCTGGTCGGGTGCTGCTCCTAGACATCTTTTTCACCTTAGACTTCTGCCTCTTAGCATGATGCACTTGTTCGGGCTATCATTATCCATATTCGCATAGCTTAAATATATAATATATCTTTTAAGGCCACCCACGTTTGTCAATTGAATATAACAGCCATATACATATACTCTGGTTTCGCCTTATCTGATTTACGGCCTCAGCGCCTCGCTTCGCGAAGTGTGAAGCATTCAGGAAAGCGAAGGGAGGCGGACATCAAGTGTTCGCCTCCCTGGCTATTATGGTGATTGGTTAGTTCAGGCTATCACTTTGCCGAATATTTCTCGGCCATGTCACCGGCAACGGGCAGCTTGTAGCGCTCCCCCCCATAGGCCTTCACTATGAGTATGATCCACAACACAAATGCAGCGATTGATATGAATGACCCGACCACCATAAATAGAATCCCAACATAGGGAATCCAATAGAAGACCCACATAATGATCATAGCCACGTGCAAGACACCGAATACAATGATGGACTGCATGGCATGGAAGCGGACATAATCGTCATCCTTCTCTATCAAGAAAAACACCAACCCGGTTATCCAGCCCAGCACATAACACAGCAGTGCGGCTACGTTGGGTTCAAGGCCCGTACCTTTCTTCTCTTCGCTCATTCTTAACCTCCTTTCTCAATCCAAATGATATGACTTTTTATGTCACATTGCAAATATGAAAAAATCATGGAGCATTTTCCCTAGGAAGAACACCCTCTATTGTAACGTATGTTCCGGTTCCAATAGCAACAAGCTCTCCATCGGAAGCCGACACTCGCATCTCAGCTATGGAAATGCGCTTACCAGACTTCACTACCCATCCCTCGGCATGAAGTTCGCTTTCTCTCACCGGATATAATAAATGAATCTTAAATTCGCTTGTAGCAATCCAGACCCCTTCAATTTGAGCCGCTGCCGCAAACCAACCAGCATTGTCTAATAGGGTAGCTATTGCTCCCCCATGAATACCTCCCATTGTATGATCAAGATTTGGATTGTATGGGAGATGAATATAAGCATGTCCTTGCTTATCATAGGAGAGAGTCATACCAAAAAATCCTGCTATCGGCGCCCCACGAAATAGTTCGATCAACTCTCGCTGCCAAGCGGTATTCATTTCCCCACTTCTTTATCGTGCTTCTTCGATGCAATGGCGCACAACAGCCACATATACGAACCCAGAATTTACCCAATCCGATTTACAGACCCCCATCCCTCAGCTTCGCGAAGCGCGAAGCATTTGGGCAAACGGGCTGAGCCGCAAAGCCCCAAGGCTCAGCGACTATACGGCGAGCACAGCGGGCCGCAAAGCCCGTGTCAGCAGAAGTTCTATTATGAATCTGTTAAATCTGAGGACTATTTACCAGCGCCGTCCCCCACCTCGAGGGCCTTCGGTGCGAGGGCGAGCCTCATTAACGGTAAGCGTTCGTCCTTTCAACTCCTTGCCGTTCAGTTCAGCGATCGCAGACTCGGCTTCAGCTTTGGTGGGCATCTCCACAAATCCGAATCCTCTCGATACGCCGCTATATCTGTCCGTGATGATTTTAGCGGATTCAACCTGCCCGAAGGCTTCAAAGGCCTCCTTCAACTCCTCTTCGGTGAGCTCGTGTGATAAATTGCCTACGTAGATGTTCATTTTAACCTCCCTGTTATCCCCCTTTTTTAAACACTAACACTTATGCCAGAATTTCGCCTAACCTCCAAATAGCCGAACTCTTGGCTTCGCCTAATCCTCCCAGTAATCCCTGTGCCTTTATACCACATTACATCTATCTAAGTAAAGGCCGGGTAATGGATCGGAGTTACACCCCCAATTCCTCAGCGATGCGCTTCATCGACTCAAGCCCCAGCTCGATGAACTCCTCAAGCTCGAGGCCGAGCTCGCGGCACTTGGCGACCTGCTCGCGGTTTGCCCCTGCAGCAAATCTCTTCTCGCCGAAGCGCTTTCGCAGCGACTTGGTAGTGAGCCCCTCAAGCTTCTTATCCGGGCGCACCAGGACGCCGGCAACAATGAGCCCGGTGAGAGGGTCGGCGCAGTAAAGGGCCTTATCAAGCAGGGTTTCAGGGAAGATGCCATGAGACTCATTGTGGCACAGGATGGCTTGCGCCATCTCCTCCGAAGCGCCAAGCTCCCGAGCGATGTCTGCCCCCAGCTTGCTATGAGCACGCGTGTCCCCCTCTGTAAGCTCGACATCGATGTCATGCAGCAGCCCGGTAAGCCCCCACTCCTCCTCATCCTCGCCAAAGTGTCTCGCCAGCGCCCTCATGATCGCCTCGGTGGCCAGCATATGGTTGACGAGGTTCCGATTCTCCACATTTGCCTCGATGGAGGCCAGGGTATCATCCCTGTTCATTTCCTTCGCTCTCCACCTTCATCTTCATGGTGTCCACATTTAATCGCTTGAGCGGATGCTGCCATTGTCGCCTGATTAAAATTCATACGTACTAGGGAACAAGTTTAACCTATTTCCCCCACCTTCCGAAGGAAATCCGGTTGAGCAAGCGGTCTAAAGCGTTGCCTGAAAGGTTGCCCAGTCGATTCATGCGCAGTACTAGATTTATCATCTCCGCCTTTTCGGCGCCATAGGCTTCCTCAAGCCTTTTCACCGCTTCAGGGTCTGGTTTGGCATCGGAATCGGCCCAGTGCTGTGCGTAGAGTAATGCTATGGCCTCCTCTTCGGGACAGTTGTCCACGCTACCAATGAGGAGCCCAGCTATCTCCCCTTCCTCAAGACCGCTCTTCAGGGCTTCGCCGGTGTGAAGCCAAGAACAGTAGCGGCAACCATAGACTGCAGTAACAGATAGCATCAGCCTTTCTCGGAAAGCCTCGGATATCACCCCTCCCATCATTACTCTTCTGGCCATTCTTGTGCTTCTTGCTAAGTACCATAAATCCGCAAAAAACTCCCAGCGGCGGCCAAACAGAGCGTTGACCGTGAGCACCGGCCATCCCATCATTATTCTAGACATCGGTCTCATATTTCTTGGCAGGAACAACATGCCCTCAAAGAAGTGCAACCACCTTCCGCGTACCGTCGTTACATCACTACTCATCATTACTACCTCCACTGTGATTGTGTGTACTGCCAGCTAGATGCTACCATATAGCAAAAGGCCATGTCACCTATTCATCCTATTTTAACCGTTTCCAACCTATTAGCGTGCTTTTCAAGCACCCCCTTCAGGTATTGCCCGGTGAAGGAGCCATCCTCCTGAGCGACCTCCTCCGGCGTTCCAGTGGCGATGACATATCCCCCGCGATCGCCGGCGCCGGGGCCGAGGTCGATGAGGTAGTCGGCGTTCTTGATCATATCGAGATGGTGCTCAATAAGGATCACGGTATTGCCCCCATCGACGAGGCGATGGAGCACCCGAAGCAGGGCGGCGGCATCCTCGAAGGAAAGCCCGGTAGTCGGCTCATCGAGGATATATAGCGTCTTCCCCGTCGAGCGCTTGGAAAGCTCGGTGGCGAGCTTTACCCGCTGCGCCTCGCCTCCAGAGAGGGTGGTTGCCGGCTGCCCGAGCTTGATGTAGCCCAGTCCAACATCCTTCAGTGTTTCCAGCTTGCTTTTCACCCTTGGAAAATGCTCAAATAGCGAGAGAGCCTCCGTAACGCTCATCTCCAGGATCTCGGCGATATTCTTCCCCTTGAACCGGATCTCCAGCGCCTCGCGATTATAGCGCTTCCCCTTGCAAATCTCGCAAGGGACGGTAACATCGGGCAGAAACTGCATCTCGATCTGGATATAGCCCCCACCCCGACAGGCCTCACACCTGCCACCCTTAACATTAAACGAAAAACGCCCCGGCTTATAGCCGCGTACGCGAGCATCGGGCACGGTGGCGAAGAGCTCACGAATCAGGGTAAAGGTACCGGTATAGGTTGCCGGGTTGGAGCGCGGGGTGCGCCCGATGGGCGACTGGTCGATATTCACCACCTTATCGATGTGCTCCAGCCCCTCAATGCCATCGCACTCCCCAGGGCGATCCTTGGCCTTATAGAAAATCTGTGCCAGCTTCTTATAGAGGATCTCATCGATGAGGGTGCTCTTGCCCGACCCTGATACGCCGGTGATGCAAACGAACCTCCCCAGAGGGATGGGGACATCGATATCCTTGAGATTGTTCTGACGCGCCCCCCTTACGAGAAGGTTATTCCCCGAGCCGGGGCGGCGCTCTCTGGGGAGTGAAATCTCCTTTCGACCACTCAGGTAATCGCCAGTGCTGGAACCTCGACATTCCATGATCTCCGCGATGGTTCCGGTGACCACAACCTCCCCACCGTGCTCCCCAGCGCCGGGGCCCATATCAATGATGTGGTCAGCGGCGCGCATCATCGCCTCATCGTGCTCTACCACCAGGATGGTGTTACCCAGGTCCCTCAGCTTCTTCAGGGTCTCTATAAGGCGATAGTCATCGGCGGGATGGAGTCCCACCGTAGGCTCATCGCAAATATAGAGCACCCCCATGAGGCCGCTGCCAATCTGGGTAGCCAGGCGAATTCGCTGCGCCTCGCCACCAGAGAGGGTACTTGAGCCACGGTCGATGGTGAGGTAATCGAGACCCACATCTTTCAAGAAGCCGAGGCGGGCGCTGATCTCCTTGAGGATCTGGCGGCCGATGAGTAACTCGCGCTCGCTGAGCAGTGGTTTTACTTTTTCATCTCCGCCCAGTAACCCGAGCCACGCCACTGCCTGCCCAATGGACATCGCGCTCACCTGAGCGATGTTCTGGCCCCCGATAGTTACCGCAAGGGACTCCGGCTTGAGTCGCTGCCCCTGGCACACCGGGCAAGGGTGGGTTGTCATGTAGCGCTCGATATCCCAGCGAGTACGTTCAGACTCGGTATCCCGGTAAAGGCGCTCCAGGTATGGGATCACCCCCTCGTAACCGGTGAAATATCCCCGGACCCGGCCAAAGCGGTTTCGATGCCTAACGAGCTCCCCCTCCTCGCCATAGAGGATAAGGTTGAGGTGGCGCTCGCTTAGCTCCTTAACAGGTACGTGAAGCGAAAAGCTGTAGCGCCGCGCCAGCGACTCCAGCTGGCTGGAGTGCCAGGAAAACCAACCCCAGGGGCGAATCGCCCCTTCAGCAACGGAGAGTTCTTTCTT
>JAGMCC010000082.1 GCA_023129355.1 Dehalococcoidia bacterium
GGAAAAGGTTTGTCTGCGTCGCTCTACAGCAAGCGCGGAAGGGGATGGCAATTAATCTCTCAGCGGAGAACATATCCTGCCCTGGTGGTTTGCACTGGCTAGGCTTGCAGGATCAGCGAATGATTCTAATTCCCTTCCTGACCTATGTGGAGAAATTCTTCAAAGACATCGTTGTTGCCGAAAAGTGGTTCAATACAGTTCCCACCCCTCCCTGGGAGCGAGCTAAGTTTGTTACTTTGACACCCCTAGACCTTGCCCACGGAGAGCCAGACTTAGTCTTTCTGGTGGCCAATACTCACGAGGCTCACCGCATTCACACAGCGCTAACCTATAGTGAAGGTACCCTGACCCTGCAAAACTTCTTTGCCGCTACCTGCCAGTCCTCGATAGGCATCCCCTTAGTCACCCAAAAGCCGTGTATTGCCCTCCCTGACACTGCATCGCGGAAGTTCGCCAAATTTACCGACGCTGATGTCGTAGTGAGTCTACCATACCAATACTTTGTGAAGCTGCTGGAAGACATAGATAAATCAAGCGGTGGCACAGCGGTTGTCGAATTCCCTTAGACCAACAGTTAGTTATCCAGTTCCCCGCCTCTGCTGGCCTAGCGACGCAGTGAAATGAACCTCATAACGCGGAGGTCGCTGGTTCGAATCCACATCTCGTTACCCAAAAATAGTGAGGCGCGTCTTTAAAGCCGTGCCTCTTTAATTGGGCATTCGCTCAGCGATAGTGTTTCTTAATCTCGGAGGCGTATCTTGCCCCTACGCTGTCTGCATTACGCTCCAACCACTCGCTTAATCGCGTCTGGCCGGTAGGTGGGCCTTGGGAAACGAGAAGATTCGCCATCAGGCCGTTCATCTCGTCTTTGGTAACCACGACGTCTCTGACGGCGTAGCCGATAAATTTGCCAAGGAAAAGCACCAGCCCCGGGCTTACGTGGGCGATTCTGGCTTTGCTATGAACTTTATCGGCGATGATACGAACCAGCTCGTCAAACGTGTAAATATCGGGGCCGACGGCATCTACATTAATGTTGTCATCCTTCTGGCCGGCGCTGACGGCTATCTCTGCCACGTCCTCCACGAAGACAGGCTGAACACGATACTCTCCCGAGCCGAAAACCGCGAATACAGGGAACCGCCTGAGGAGCCAGGCTATGTTGTTAATGAGCATGCCCTCGGGCCCGAAGATGACTGTTGGCCGGACTATAGCGTAGGACAACTTTGAATTGGCAATGGCCTTCTCCAAGAGCGCCTTCCCCCTGAAATAAGGGAAAAACGATTCTTCTGAAGCATTGGTGATGCTAATGTGTACAATTCTGCGGATGCCGGCTTCTTCGGCTGCTTTGATAAGCCTTTTCGTGTTCTCGACGGCCTGATCGAATGTCACCTTTCCATGAGTGAAACGAACCCAGTACGTATTATAAAGCGTGGTTGCTCCCCGCAGGCTTTCCGTCAATCGTTTCGGGTTATCGAAGTTAAACGGAAAAGCGCTGACCTGGCCATTGAACGGGTCTTGACGGTCGGGGCTTCCGGTAATGGTTCTGACCTGTTTGCCCATAGAAAGAAGCCGCCGCGTTATGTAATTACCTGTGTAGCTGAAAGCTCCTGTTACCACGTTCAATTCAGGGGTATGAATGACCTGCGCCTCCGTGTGGATGACTCATCTCGACAACAGCGCATGACCTCCATGTATATAGACTGTAACATTCTGTCTCAGGAACTATACTAATAGACACCTCGGAAGCCAAAGCATTGCCTTTGTCATTGACCCTTTGATTTTGGTTAGGCCAATTATGTGATGTTTTCACGTACGTACATAGTAGGCAACCGCGGGGCCGTTGTCAACTGCCGCCCGCCTTCGCGCGGCCTTCGTCTCGTTCCGATTGTCGTTGGTTCGAATCAACATCTCGCCACCGGGGAGGTCAAGGGGTGCCCCTTAGCGATCGGTTCTTCTTGATTACTCGTACTTGACTATATCAGTCACATCAAAGAACTTGTATGGATGATCTTTGTAAGAAGCATAACTCTTATCGGGCAACAACTCAAAATCAGTGTCAAAGTAAAGATTGAAGACTAGTCGAAAAGAGTTCACCGGTGTTATGGACGGATACAGAACATCCCCATCGACATTGGGCAGGTAATAGGCGTTCAATATTCCCATTTTTTCTCTGAGTTCCGCTTCAGTTGCTTCTTCCCAACCGACCGGTTCTTCCCACTCACCCTTTCCGTTCCACCTATCCTGTCCTCCCGGGTATGGCCCTTCATCCGCTTGCAAAATGATGATTGGGGGCACTTCTGAGCTTGACAGTAATTCGTCGATGAGTTCCATGACCTTGCTATTAGCGAAAATTAACTGATCCACGTAGTTAACTTCTATGCTTCTTTTATTGGCCTCCTCTTCTGTCAGATAAGTACCGTCCGTGTTAAATACATATGGAGGGTGGGGAATAAGCATGTGAGCAAAGACAAAAGTAGGTTCTTTCATGTTTGGTATTTCAGCTAGTTGGTCGAATATATAGGGAATCCTTTTCCACTGCCCCATGCGGAATTCCTCCAGAAATGGCGACTGCAGCCAAAGAGGCAATCTAGAGCTTTCCAATGCAATGGGATAAAGCATAGTGGTCTTGAATAGGGTCATTGAGAATTCAGGTATCTCCCAATAGTTAATATTAATATCTGCATACTCATTTTTCCTTGTGGGCTCCCACCAGGATCCGAGATGTATGAATTCATATCCTTTCAATTTTAGAAAACGCCACACTTCATAATCTTGTAGCATCGTGTAGATTGGACTCAGGTCAGTAAAGTCTTCTCCCAACTCTTCACTCAGATAATTAACATATTTCATATTTAAGGATGACGCTAAGGATTGATGGGTCTCTGGATAGTTGGATCTGCTTTCGGACACGACATAAAACCCTTTGTCAGATAAGTAGTCGAGAAACTCACTATTGTCGAAATGGTAGACTTCTTCAAGCATACGTGAGCTTGCATATCTATCTAGAATAATATAGTAAATATCAGGAAGGGTATCTGTTTCTCCTGAATCGACGCTATTGGTATCCACGTTTTCCGTAGTTGTGATGTCTTGCGAAGCAGCCTTTGCCTCATTCACTGCAATACTGATTGTAGGAATCATAACCAGGGTAATAGCTACTATGTTTAGAACAATTGTCAGCTTACCTAAATCTCTGCGTGTCTTTATAACGAAGTAAGCACCACAAATAATAAGTGTACCCCAAATAGGCAGTAGGACTTTGTAAGTAATACCCAAGCCCACCATAGCATTTGAAACATGCCCAAAGGTGAAGAACAGAACTAAAAAGATTGATACGACGATCGCTGCTTTCTTGAGATCCCAAATCTGGTATTGGCGCGGTGACTTCGGGGATGTTCGTACTCTAAGGACCAGCCTAATGAGTAATAAAGCCGATAATAGCAGCAGAAGCGCAAAACCCAACGCAGCTACCAGGGGAATCACAATTTGGGAAGGTGAAACTTCTGCTACATTGGCAGAATAGAGAGCTAGAATGAAAAACGCTGCAAACAACAGCGGGTGAACAACAAATAACAATTTCCTCAAATCTGACTCCTTGGCACGTCCGCTGTCGTGGCACCTGCTCTATTTTCTTCCATACCTCTTGCAATATTGACAATATGCTCGGCGCCGATTTCCGAGGAACGTCCAAAATCATACACGTATGCATTCCTCAATTCAGCCATCTTCTTCTTGTAGGCCACCCTATTCAGTATCAAATCCGAAATCATCTGAGGGACAGACTCAAGTTCCTTTGGGGAAACAACCACGCCAATTTCGGGTCGAAGAGAAAGTTCCAATGGTTCTATACCCAACTCTCTATACCTTTGATTGCCGATCTTGATAGGAACATCCAAAAACAAAACTGGTCGCTCCGTGCCAAAAGCATATTCAAGAGCAATCCCGGAGTAGTCGCTTATCAGAACATCGGCCTGGAGCAATGAGCTATCACTGGCAACAGACGTCTCTAGAGTAAAACTCGGATCATTTCCAAATTTGGAAGCGAACACAGCAATCAAATCGGGAGAACGTCTTATGGTTTCTGGGTGAGGACGAACGATTACCTCATAACCCGCTTTCAGAAGAAGCTCAACGAGACGCTCACCGCAAGATTCGAGAATGTTGGCAACTCCCCAAGAAGGTGCGATCAGGACGGTTTCCTTGGTAACGGCGGACGGCTTCTCTGAGGAATACTCCAGGTATGCCTGGTAAATCCGCTCCAATCGATAATACCCTGCCTCTTTGAGGGTCTTTGCCGGAAGACCATAAAGCTCTTCATGCCTGCGAATCTCCTCAGCCTGGTGGGGACCGCAACACAGAATAGAATCATAATAGTCAAAAGCGCCGTATCGATATATCATGTGAGTGCTAACAAGGGCATGGAACACATAGACATAGTGCACTGGATTGAGTGATCGCTTGAGATAGAACTGATTGAGGTCGGTCAATGTCATGATGAAAACCCTACAATTGACATGCGCCATAAAGAGAGCAAGTAGTTTATTCAGGTAGAAAGTTCGTATTATAGATTGGGTTTCTTGTAAGATCGGATCGTCTGGGTCGGATGTAACATAACATAAAGTTCGATTGTATTCGCTGATGAGTTTTTCAATAAGACCTTCGAAGTAAGGATAATAGCCCCCGTGCTCGGCATAGAAAACAATCGCCTTCTCCTCTGCTGGAGTTCTCCAGAAAAAACGGTGAAAATCGGCTATTTCCTTTATCAAATGCACGTCAACTTTGGGTTTTCTAAAACATGGTTAATCTTCGGCTGAGTCATCATCTTTTTCGATGCTTTTATCTTTTTGAAAACGACTGCCAAAGAAAGCCCTAATCTTCCTCCAGTAAAACCCGATTGCGACGGATGCCCCAACCAACGCGCCTATAATCCACGGAAGGATAAGACCGCCAATCTCGAGATATTGCGGATCAGCCGTCTTAGCGAAGGAAAAGTAGAAGAAAGCAGGCACAACAGGCGTTTCTATCAAGCGCATGAGACGTTTCACCGTGATCCCCCCTATTAGATTGAGCGTATTTCCTCTGGGCTTATGATACAACTGACCGTAAAAAAAAGCTAGAGCCTGACCCTTGTTCACCATCGTTAGCTTCGCTCCGAACCCGCCTGGATAGGCTCAGCTTGCCTGAAGCCAGGGAAAGCTACCCAGGGCCGTATACGCACAAATCGGGAATATCCACTTCAGTGAACTCATTGTAACCGTCGCTCTATCACCTCAGCTTGGTAATGCATTATCAATATGCATCAAGCGGCGGTCTATTCTTGCTTTAGCTATATTCGTGTGCTATAGTTCCCCTATGAAATCTGTCCCCGGCGGTACCATTACCACCCCGAAGGGCTTTCTCGCTGGCGCAACCTCTGCCGGCCTCAAGACCAGGGGCGGGCTCGACCTGGGCATCCTCTACTCCGAGGTATCCTGCGTTGCTGCCGGGCTATTCACCACCAACAGGGTCAAGGCAGCTCCGGTGATCTGGTGCCAAAAGCATATAGCCGCTGGGAGGGCGCGGGCGATTGTGGCGAATGCTGGCTGTGCTAATGCCTGCACTGGCGAGCGGGGGGTTGAGGATGCCGCCGCGATGGCGAGCCTGGCGGCAAAGCGGCTGGGGATCGCGCCTCAGGAGGTACTGGTTGCCAGCACCGGCGTCATTGGAGAGCGGCTTCCTATCGGGCTTATCGGGGCAAATATGGAAAAGATTGCCCTTTCCCAAGAAGGGGGTCATGAGCTGGCGCAGGCTATCATG
>JAGMCC010000083.1 GCA_023129355.1 Dehalococcoidia bacterium
CCAGCGGCACTGGTCATCCTCTCCGGAATCATCATCCGGTAGAAGATCTCCCCACCCTGGCCTTCCCTTCCGATCATATTCTCCTCGGGGACCTTGACATCGCGAAACAGTATCCTCCCCGCCCCACCTCCCCTCGTTCCCATGAGCCCGTAGATATGCTTGACCTCCACCCCCATGTCCTTCTCCACCACGAACAGGCTCAGCGACTCTGGACTGGGGGCCTCTGGGCTGGTCTTGGCATAGACCAGGAAGTAGTCCGCTCCTTCAGCGCCGACGACGAAGCGCTTCTGTCCTGTAAGGTAGTAGTAGCTGCCATCCTTGCGGGCGACGGTGGTGGCGCCGAAAAAGTCAGATCCGCCGCGGGGCTCGGTGAGCGCCTCGGCACAGCACAGCTTGGCCTGGAGGGTAGGCTGGAGGTATTTACGCTTCTGCCCCTCACTCCCGAACGCCTGGAACGCCTCGCCGCAGATGCTCACCAGCGCGTAGAGGCAGCCGAGGGATAAGGGCAGTGTCCCGCCCTCCTCGAGGGCAATTATCTCGTCCTCCCAGCCCAGCCCCCTGCCGCCGTACTCCGGGGAGAACCTGAGGCCGAGTAGCTTTCTCTCTGCGGCTTCCTCCAGGAATTGCCGGGGGTACCTCACCTTGTCGGCGTCCATATCCAGTATCAGCTGCCGGGGTACAGCCTTAGCGAGCTCCCTCATCTCGCTGCGCAGCCTCTTCTGGCTCTTATTCAACATTGCTTCGATCATGTCCGTTTCCTCCTTGCTCCACTTTACTGGTACCCGTGCTGGAAAAGCGATTCTTTATAGAGAGGGGTACACGGTTGCTGACCAGATGATACTGCTTTTCCTTTGCCCAGGCAATGCATCCTGGGTAGCGGCAACATCGTGAATATGCGATGGGAGGTGTATGCCTCACAATCTCTTAGCAGACGCCGAACTATTTGGCAAGCAGGATCAGGCTTTCACTTATACGGTCCCCTTCCGATTCGATCAACATCGAGACCAAACGTTCAGACCGTAGATTGGGGAATGGTCTAACGCCCCGACGCCTGACTTCTTGCGAAAGATAAAAAGAGGCTTGGTTGTTGGCAAGTTGTTGGTGGAGCCCCTCATAATTCAGAAAAGTCTGGGTATGAACTCTCCGCTGTGGCCGCTGCACAATCAGCCAGATTGTTGCCTGCCTATAGCTCGGTCTATTCGAATGTTTTTAGCTCCACCTCCATCCCCTGCTGCCCGATGGTTACGATTCCCGCCGAGGCGGGGTTTCTGAAGGACGAGTAAGCCTGGCCCGGGTTGAGGAAAACCACGCCCCCTATCGTCTTGTGGCATACATCGTGAGTGTGGCCGAAGAGGATGATGTCCACCCTGGCAAACTCCCTGGCGATACCCTCCTCGATTTCCCAGGGCGGGCCACCCCAAGGCGGGTGGATGACCCCGACTCGCTTCCCGGCGACCTCAAGTACCGTCTTATCCGGCAGCTCATCGCGAATATCCTTGGGATCCATATTACCGTAGACGCCGATGAAGCGCTTTGCCAGGTTGCGCAGCTCCTCTAGCAGAGCGATGCTGGTATAGTCCCCACAGTGAACCACCAGGTCAGCCGCGGCCAGTTCGGCTAACAATCCTGGGTGCAGCACGTCGATGCTCCTGGCGTGGGTATCGGAGATCACCACGATCTTTGTCACTGATTTGCCAGCTCCACTATAGTAGCACCACCGCCCCCCTCCTCAAGCGCGGCAGGCCTGAAGGATTTGACCAAGGGGTGGTTCGTTAGCTCCTCGCGCACTGCCTGACGCAGGGTTCCCGTTCCTTTGCCATGAATCACGCTTACCCAGGGCAGACCAGCGATGAAGGCCGCGTTGAGAAAGCGGTCGAGCCTGAATAGGGCCTCATCCACGGTGAGGCGGCGAAGGTGAATTTCCGCTGCTGGCGTGCTGAAAATTTCCTTTGATGGGCGGTCGTGGCTGCTCAAGGCACCCCTTTTCCTAAAGGTCATTATATCAGCAGTGAAGGCTTCATTGCCAGAGACGCTACTCGGTGTTATACTTTATGCTATTCAGAAAGGGTGTTCATCTGTCGATCGGTGAAGGGTCTCCAGTCGCTGTGCTGGATATTGGCGAAGGATTCTCCGCTTCCCCTGTCATCGCGAGTCATGCTGAAGGAAATGAGGTAGAATAGTTGCTCAGGTCAGATGGTCGTGACAACGATGAGCTTCGCCCGGTTAGCATCATCCCCGGCTTTCAATCCTACGCCGAGGGGTCAGCGCTCATTGAGCTGGGGCAGACCAAGGTGATCTGCGCCGCAACCGTGGAGAACCGGGTTCCCGCCTTCCTCAAGGGGGAGGGAGGAGGCTGGATCACCGCCGAGTACGCCATGCTCCCCCGTTCCACCACCACCAGGACGCCGCGGGAGGAGAGCCGGGCGGGGGGCAGAACCCACGAGATTCAGCGAATCATCGGGCGCTCCCTGAGGGCAGTCATCGACCTCAATGCCCTGGGTGAGCGGACGCTAATCGTTGATTGCGATGTTCTCCAGGCCGATGGGGGAACGAGGACGGCGGCGATCACCGGCTCCTATGTGGCCCTGGTTCAGGCCCTGAACAAGCTGGTGGCAATGGGGCTTATCCCCTCCCTCCCCATAAGGAGCGCCGTGGCGGCGACCAGCGTGGGCATCGTCGGCGGGGAGCAACTCCTCGACCTCTGCTATGATGAGGACTCGTGGGCTGAGGTTGACTTCAATGTGGTAATGACCAGCGAGGGCAAGTTTGTGGAGATTCAGGGGACGGCGGAAGCAAGCCCCTTTTCTAAACAGACCATCGACTCCCTGCTCGCCCTGGCGCAGCGGGGTATTGAAAGGCTTTTTGCGGCTCAGAAAGCGGCCCTGGATAGCCTTAAGGGATAGCAGGCAGAAATGCTGACCATATGCTGCAATGAATGTGATGCAGCCCTCCTGAAGAGCGAAAAAAGGAGGATATTTTGCCCCATCAAGCGCTATCCGGTTTGGTGGCTTTAGACCTCTCCGAGAATATCTCCGGCCCCTACTCAACTAAGCTGCTCGCCGACTACGGGGCAGAGGTGATCAAAATAGAAAAGCCTCCCCTGGGCGATTCAAGCCGCAGGGCGGGACCATTCCCCAATGACCAGCCTGACCCGGAGAAAAGCGGGCTTTTTCTCTTTCTTAACACCAACAAGAAAAGCATCACCCTGAACCTGGAGAGTGAAGGCGGCGCTCAGATATTCAACAGGCTGGTGGAGAGGGCGGATATCCTGGTGGAGAATTTTCGTCCCGGGGCAATGGCCAGTGTGGGGCTGGATTATGAGGTACTGGCTGAGATAAACCCCGCATTGATTATGACCTCCATCTCCTACTTTGGGCAGTGGGGACCGTATCGGGACTGGGATGGCTCAGATATTATCGCTCAGGCAATGGGCGGTTTGATGGGGCTGACCGGGGAGGCTGACCGTGAGCCGCTGAAGCTCCCCCTCTCTCAGGCAGAGTTTCAGGCGGGGCTCAATGCCGCTGTGGCCACCCTCTCCGCCCTCTATTTTCGGGATGAGACCGGCGAGGGGCAGCACGTCGATATATCCCTTCAGGAGGCGGTGGCCTCCATCCTTGAGGCATCGGTGACCATATATAGCTATAGCGGCTTCTTAAGGGGGCGGATGGGCTCCCGCAATCACCTTCAGTGCCCCTCAAGGGTGATGCCTGCTAAAGACCGCTTTATCCATGTTCAGGCGGGGGCAAACTGGGACCATTTTTCGACCTTTCTGCAGGCCCCCCAGCTTATGGAGCCCCGTTTCGCATCCATCCTCCGCTATCACTACGCTGATGAGGTGGAGCGATTGATTCAGCCCTGGCTGGAAAAACATGAGGCCGGGGAGATCTTCGCCACCGGCCAGGAGTGGCGGATTCCCTTCGCTCTGGTGCTCGGTATCGATGAGCTGATAGCGGACCCACAATACGAGGCAAGGGGCTTCTTTCAGGAGGTAGAGCATCCTCTAGCCGGCCGCCTCGTCTATCCGGGAGCCCCCTTCAGAATGAGCGAGACCCCCGCTGAGGCGAGGCGGGCACCGCTCCTCGGGGAGCACAATGAGCAGGTTTATATTGGGGTGTTGGGCTTAAGCAAGGACAACCTGACAGACCTCTCAGAGCAAGGTATCATCTAAGGAGAATGATGTTTATCTGGGTATTGGCTTGAGCAAGGACGAAAAAGCAGCAGTCAAGGAGCAGGGTGTTATCCAAGGATAAGCAGGCCTTAGCCGGTTTAAGGATAATAGATCTCTCCCAGATTTTCGCCGGCCCCTATGCCACCAAGCTTCTAGCAGATATGGGGGCGGAGACTATTCGGGTAGAGTGTGCCGCTCGCTCGGGGAGGGGAGGGGCGCTACCCAGGATGAAGCCCGGCGGCGCCTTTGGCGCTTCCTTCCCCGACGGCGACACCGGAGAAAGGTCCTACAATCGTTTCGCCTATTATAACGAGGTCAACAGGAATAAGTATGCCATCACCCTGGACCTCACAAAGCCCCTCGGAGTCGAGGTTTTTAAAAGGTTGGTGAGGATCAGCGATGTGGTGGTGGAGAGTTTCACACCCAGGGTGATGAAGAACTTCGGCCTGGACTACCCCGTGCTCCGGGAGACGAACCCCCAGATTATCATGATCTCCCTCTCCGGGTATGGCCAGGATGGCCCCTATAGAGACTATGTTACCTATGGTGAGGGCATCGAAGCCATGGTCGGTCTCTCTCAGCTCACCGCCTACCCCGATGGGGAGCCGCTTAAGCCCGGGGTGGCCTACGCCGATGCCACCAGCGGGCTTCACGCTGCCTTCGCAATTCTGGCAGCGCTGCGCTATCGCCGCCTCTCCGGAAAGGGGCAGTACATCGATCTCGCCATGCGGGAGGCGGTTACCCCGATTCTCGGGGAGGCCATTATGGACTATGCTATGAATAAAAGGGCTGCAAAGCCCATGGGAAATCGCCATCCCCTGATGGCACCTCACGGCTGCTACCGAGCGCAGGGGAGGGGTAGAAAGGGTGGGGAGAACGAAAAAGGGGTCGGAGAGAACCAAAAGGAGGGTGCGTGGATCGCCATCGCTATCTCCTCCGATGAGGAGTGGCGCTCCTTTTGCCGTGCTATGGGAGACCCGCTATGGACCAGGGACGAAAAATTCGCCAGCCGCTCCGGCAGACTGGCAAATAGAGAGGAGCTCGATCGGCTTATCGAGGAGTGGACCTCCGGGTATGACCACATTGAGCTAATGAACATGCTGCAGGGTTCCGGCATTAAGGCAGGGGCGGTGTTAAACATAGCGGAGCTGGCTCACGACCCGCATCTCAATGAGCGGGGCTTTTTTGAGGAGCTTTCTCACCCCGAGGCGGGGACCCATCGCTACCCGGGGATATCCTGGCGGATGAGCCGTACCCCGGGGAGGCTTCGCCTACCCGCCCCCTGCTTTGGCGAGCACAACCGCTTTATATTCGGCGAGCTTTTGGGAATGTCTGATGAGGAGGTATCGCGGCTGGCAGATGAAGGGGTGAGCGCCAGCGAGCCGCTGCCATATTTGGAGGCTTAAAATCATGGAAGAAAAGATGGCGGAGGAGCCGCAAGCGGAGCCAATTCCCTGGACAGTGTGGGACATCGCCAAGGGGATCGGGTTGGTAATTGGTTTTACCATTCTAATTTCATTTGGCCTGGGAATCGGCACTACGCTGCTCATTGGCTCGGATGCTCTCATAAATCTCAGCTCCGAAGGCATTAG
>JAGMCC010000084.1 GCA_023129355.1 Dehalococcoidia bacterium
GACGACTTGTCGGGGGATGTGGCAATCTCAGTGATGTCCTGTCATGAAACGTGGGGATTGCCGCGCCTTGGGCTCTCAATGACAATATGATTGATTTCGCCTTAGGCTCGCGAAGGGGCGCCCCTCTCTGTCATTCCGAACTTGTTTCGGAATCTCAAGATTAATACAATGAACGACCCTTCGACATGCTCAGGGCGAGCGGACTAAACTCCATTTCCGTAGGAATTGACGTATCTAACGCCGTTCGTGGTGAGCCTGTCGAACCATGAACTGCACTTCGACCTGCTCAGGGCGAGCGGACTAGACTCCATTTCCGTAGCAATGACAGGGTGATGGCTGTCGCTGCAACACAAAGGTCTTTGCGAGGAGCATTAACCATCAACCATCCCCTATGAGGTGGGGATTGCCGAGCTGCGCTCGCAAAAGTCTGGAAAGGAGGAACCTGTCTTTTCCCACCCACCCTGATATGTAGTTCTGCCCCGACAAGTCGGAGAGACCCCCGCCCCGAGGCCGAGTGGGACTCCCTGTTATAGCTCCTCTCGTAAAATCTACGGTGTATTAAGTATGTCTTCTCTTCAACTCGTCCCCGCGGTTGATTTATCGCAAAGCGTCTCGCAATGAGTAAAAAGATGTATACTTCCTGCATCGGCATTTGGCAACCACAGGGAGGTATTCCAGTTGACGACAAGATTGTGGGGCAGGGTCCGATGGTTGCATTGGCATACCTTTGTTGCTACAATCTTGCTGAATAGCGATATACCGGGCACTCATGCGGGTTAACAGGAGATATATAATATGATTGAAATTGAGGAGATGCGTCAGAGGTTCGATAAGTCGCCTTACGCTGTTCATCTTGGCATGAGTCTCGTGGAACTCTCTTCAGGATATGCCAAGGTGAAGCTTGAGCTGAAACGGGAGTTTCTAAACTGGGAGAATATGATTCACGGTGGTGTTATAGCCACATTACTGGACCAGGCTTTTGGCTGCGCCTGTAATACGCTGGAGAACATACACGTTGCTGTCCAGATGAACATACATTTCCTTGCGGCTGCGCCTGTTGGGGAGACCATCTATGCCGAATCCAGGGTTTTGCATGCAGGCAAGAGAGTGGGCACATCGGAAATGACGGTCTTCGATTCCCAAGGGAAGACAATTGCCCGCGCAACGGGGACGACGGTCTCTATGGGGGCACGAAGCTGACCGGGGGCTGGACTGTGGGATTGCAGATTGTTCTTTGAGAACATGGCTTGTGAGGTGATATAACATGATTGTAGAGATGAGCAGGGGCGCTACCAGGGATCAAGTCGATCACGTGGTGGAGAGGGCCCACTCCTTTGGCTTCGAGGTCCAGTTGAACCTGGGCACCGAAAAGACGGTGGTGGCGATTCTGGGCAGCAATACAGGCAAGGTACAAACGGACGTCTTCGCCGTTTTGCCCGGTGTAGAGAGTGTACTCCGCGTGATGAAGCCATATAAGCTTGCCTCACGGGAATTCCATCCCAGGCCAAGCAAAATAAATGTGTCCGGCGTCGAGGTCGGGGGACAGAGGGTGGTAATCATGGCCGGACCCTGCGCCGTGGAAAGTGAGAAGCAGCTTATGGAGACGGCCAAGGCGGTAAAGGAACTCGGGGCTGCAGTGGTAAGGGGCGGCGCCTTCAAGCCTCGCACCTCGCCCTTCAGCTTCCAGGGGCTGGAAAAGGACGCTTTGAAGATGTTGGCTAAGGTCAAGTCTGATCTTGGCATTCCGGTTATCACCGAGGTCGTTGACATCCAGAACATAGGCTTGATCACCAAACACGCCGACATATTGCAGGTCGGAGCCCGCAACATGCAAAACTTCGCGCTCTTGAAAGAACTTAGCAAGGTGAGGCATCCCATCCTGTTGAAAAGGGGCCTCTCCGCTACCGTGACCGAATGGCTGACCGCAGCCGATTACCTTTTGGCTGAGGGCAATCGGCGAATAATCCTGTGTGAGCGTGGGATAAGGACCTTCGAGGACAGCATTCGGTTTTCTGTGGATATCAGTTCAATTGCGGTAGTCAAGCATTTTAGCCATCTCCCAATCATAGTGGATCCCAGCCATGCGGCGGGACATTTTGCATATGTACCGAGCATCGCCAAGGCTGCTATAGCAGCCGGGGCAGACGGGCTTCTGATAGAGGTCCATCACAATCCCCAAGAGGCGTTGATCGATGGCCTGCAGTCGTTAAACATCCCGAACTTCGAGCGGCTGATGGCCGAACTGAGGCCTATCGCGGAGGCCGTCGGCAGGTATATCTAGGGCTTGCCGCTTTGTCAGGCGGCGGCAGTTGCGCAACGCAGTGTCGTTCGATCCTGCCTTTCGTCGCGAAGGGCTCACGGGTCAAGGCGAGGCTCACGAAGGGGCACCAAGATCAAACGGGCAGCGCAACCGAATAACCAACTAATCATTGAACGATGGAGCAAGTGGGAGGCACGCTGATGGCGATTTCGCGGAAGTTGCAGCAGCAGATGGCGGAGGGTGGATGGATCAGGAAGATGTTTGAGGAGGGAATCGCTCTCAAGAAGAAATTCGGTGAGAGCAATGTTTTCGACCTCTCTCTGGGCAATCCCGTAATGGAGCCGCCAGAGGAGTTTCACCAGGAGCTTAGCCGCTGGGTGAACAACCCGCGTGCAGGGATGCATAGATATATGCCTAACGCCGGTTATCCGGAGACGCGGGCCGCCGTGGCCAAGCATCTTTCGTCCGTGACCAAGATACCCTTCACTCAGAATGAGATAGTGATGACATGTGGCGCTGCCGGAGGGATCAATGTGGCGTTGAAAACCATCGTCGAGGCTGGCGATGAGATAATAATCTTAGCCCCCTACTTTGTCGAGTATATATACTACATTGACAATGCTCAGGCTCTCCCCCGTATTATCCCCACAGATAACCAGTTTGCACCGGACTTGAAGATTCTGGAGGAAAACGTTACATCCAAAACGCGAGCCGTGTTGGTGAACTCCCCCAATAATCCTACTGGCGCTGTCTATGGCCACCATATTCTAAAGGGAATTGGTGAGCTGCTGAGTAGAAAGGAAGTGGAGTATGGGAGAGAGATCTTCCTGATTAGCGATGAGGTCTACCGGAGGCTGGTATATGATGGGGTGGAGTGCCCATATGTGTTTCAGTACCATCCCAGAACCATCGTTACTACTTCTTATTCAAAGGACCTAGCTTTGCCGGGGGAGCGTATCGGATATATCGCCGTTAATCCCCTATATGAGGGTCGAGATGAGTTGATCAACGGATTAGTGTTCTGTAATCGCGTGCTTGGTTTCGTCAATGCTCCAGCCCTCATGCAGCACGCGGTGCGGTCGCTGCAGGATGCGTCCGTTGACATATACGAGTACGCGAGGAAGAGGGGCCTCTTGTACAATAGCCTGGTGGAGATGGGCTATTCTATGGTAAAGCCGATGGGTGCCTTCTACATGTTCCCCAGGTCGCCCATTGCAGATGATGCGGATTTCGTCAAGGAGTTGCAAAAGTACAATGTTCTGGTGGTGCCAGGGAAGGGGTTTGGTGCTCCGGGATACTTCCGCATATCCTACTGCGTGGAGGATCGGGTAATTTCAGGCTCGTTACCGGGATTTAGGTCGGCGGCCAAGGAATTTGGCCTTTGCTAGTCAATGTCAACCCGCAGCCATGTCTCTAGGGTAAGACTGAGAAGCTCAACTACCCACTGATAGCGATTTCAAGACCTCCTCCGCCTTCTCTATATCATCAGGCTTGAATACCACCATCGCCTTGTTCTCTCCGACCTGCCCAATGAAGGCGTAGAAATATTTAATGTTGATCCCGGCCTTGGCCATTGGCTTCGCCACGCTGTTGAGTAGCCCGCCGGGAACATCGGGTATCTGAGCGCTGAGCATCCAGTCGATTCTCGTGGTAAACCCATCCTGCCGCAGGGCTTTTAGCCCCTCATCCGGATTATCCAGAATCATGCGCGCTATGCCAAACTCCGCGGTATCACTTACCGAGAGCGCGCGTATGCTGATCTTTTCTCTCTGGAGGGCTTCAAGGATGGCTTCTAGCCGACCGGACTCGTTCTCCACAAACACGGAAACCTGCTTTATTCTCATATCCTGGTTCCTCCCTTAGCTATTGCTTAAGCAGTTCCAGGGTGCTATAGCTCGCTTCGGTCTATTACCCTTTTAGCTTTACCTTCAGTGCGTTCGATAGTTCTGGGCTCTACCAGCTTGATACGAGCTGCGATGCCCAGTACGCTATCCATCTCGGATCGGAGCCTTTTCTCGAGGCCTTCCATCTTCTGCATCTCGTCGGAGAACACCCCCTCAGAGACCTCGACCCATATCTCCAGTTCGTCGGACTTGAATGCGTGCTGCCTGTCCACAACTATCAAGTAATGCGGTTCCACCCCCTCTACATCAAGGAGCACGCTCTCTATCTGTGAAGGAAAAACGTTCACACCTCGAACGATTAACATATCGTCACTGCGTCCAGTTACCCTGGACATCCTTACCATCGTTCGTCCACACTCACAGGGTTCTGGATTTAGGCTAATGATATCCCTGGTGCGGAACCTGATTACCGGCTGGGCTTCCTTGGTAAGCGTTGTTACTACAAGCTCACCTGCTTCCCCATAGGGCAACTGCTCTCCGGTTTCCGGATCGATGGCCTCGACCAGGAAATGGTCTTCGGCGATATGCATTCCGCACTTGTGAGGGCACTCTACCGATACTCCTGGCCCGATGACCTCGGTCAAGCCGTAAACGTTGATGGCCATGATACCGAGCCTCTCCTCTATGTCCTCCCTCATCTGCTCGGACCATGGCTCAGCGCCGAGTACGCCCAGGCGGAGCCTGGTATCGCGCAGGTCTATGCCCATGTCCCTGGCGGTTTCGTGCAGGATGAGCGCGTAGGAGGGGGTGCAGGTGATAACAGTGGTACCCAGGTCTTGTAACAGGAGGATCTGGCGCTTGGTGTTTCCGCTGCTAGTGGGGATCACCAGGGCGCCAAGGCGTTCAGCGCCGTCGTGAAAACCGAGACCCCCGGTGAACAACCCGTAGCCGTAGGCGTTCTGCAGCACATCGTCTTTGGTTGTGCCAGCCGTGGCTAACGTGCGAGCCATTACCTCTGCCCACGTATCGACGTCACCCTGGGTGTAGGGTACAATTATGGGCTTGCCCGTTGTGCCGCTGGAGGAATGGATGCGCACTGCCTGCTCCAGGGGAACGGCCATCAATCCGTAGGGATAATTGTCGCGAAAGTCCAGCTTGCTGGTAAATGGCAGCTTCGTCAAGTCAGCCAGGGTTTGGATATCATCAGGGGTGACCCCTTTTTCCTTGAAAGCTCGGCGGTAGAAGGGCACTCTGTCATATACCTCTCTGACTTTAACCTTCAGCCGCTCGAGTTGAAGCTTCTCTAATTCCGGTCGCGGCATTGTCTCGTGTTCAGGGTCGCGAATCATTTTTTGATCTCCTTTGCTTGTATGACTGCTTTAGCCTCATCCGCACCTCTCATGAAAGCTTCAATGCTGGATTTCATGAACTTTGGT
>JAGMCC010000085.1 GCA_023129355.1 Dehalococcoidia bacterium
CGCCCCATCGATATTCGTAACCCGCTTCGCTTTCTGGCGAAGCACCGGGGCGGGGTAAGCGACCATGGGAAGGACTGCCATCGGGTCTCCTTCATTATTTGACACATTATAGCGGAGGGGCGCTTGCCTGTCAAAGCAGGCTCACCGGGTCGATATCGACGAGACATCCCTGGGGAAGGGGAACCTTAGCCAGCAGGCGCACCGGGTCATCGCCGCGCAGGATGATCTGCCACCGATACCGGCCGCGCACCCGCGGGATGAAGGCCGGGGAAGGCCCAATGAGGGTGATATCCATGCCCCAGGAGTCCCGTTCCTCTTTTAGGAGGCGGTGCATTCTCTGGGCCTCTGCCTGACAGAGGGCGTTATTGGGGTTAATGTAGCGGAGGCGCGCCAATCGGCTAAACGGGGGGTTTTGGTACTGGCGGCGCAGGGAGATCTCCTTTTTATAAAAAGAGAGGTAGTCCTGTTTTGCGGCACAACCGATGGTATAGTGTTCCGGGGTGTAGCTCTGCACGATGACCTGCCCCGCCAGCGGGCCGCGCCCTGCCCTGCCCGCCACCTGGCTCAGGACCTGGAAGGTGCGCTCGCCGGCACGAAAATCGGGCAGGTGAAGGCTCACATCGGCGTTGATCACCCCTACCAGGGTTACCAGGGGAAGGTCCAGCCCCTTAGCGATCATTTGAGTGCCAATGAGGACATCTGCCTCATGGGCCAGGAATCTGTCCAGGATCTCCTCGTGGGAATACTTCCCCCGGGTGACATCGCGGTCCCAGCGCAGGAGATTCGCCCTGGGGAAGGCACGGCCGAGCTCCTCCTCTACCTTCTGGGTGCCGGTGCCCAGAAACTTGATCCGCTTGCTGCCACACTGGGGACAAACACGGGGCATCGCCAGGCGATAATTGCACTGGTGGCAGACCAGGTACTCCCTCGCCGAGTGATATGTCAGGGAGACATCGCATCTTTTACAGCGTAGCACATGGCCACAGTCGCGACACTGCACAAAGGTGGCACTTCCCCGCCGATTGAGGAAAAGGATCACCTGCTCCCTGGCTGCCAGGGCCTGCTTTATCCCTTCGACAAGCGACCTGCTGAAGATGCTCCTATTTCCCGCCTTCAGCTCCTCGCGCAGATCGACCACCGCCACCCTTTTCTCCCCCGTAGCGATCCGCTCCGGCAGCTCCAATAGTCGATAGTCTCCTCTTTGGCTCCGATAGTAGCTGGTGGTATCCGGCGTAGCACTGCCCAGGATGACCACCGCGCCGGTGAGCTCTGCCAGCCTAATGGCGACATCGCGCGCATGGTAGCGGGGCGATTGCTCCTGCTGCTTATAGGTCCACTCATGCTCCTCATCGATGACGATGAGCCCCAGATCAGGCTGGGGGGCGAAGATCGCCCCTCGGGACCCGATGACCACATCGAAGGCACCCTCCCTAATTCGCCACCACTCATCGAACTGCTCCCCTACCGAAAGCTTGCTATGGAGCACCGCAACCCTGCCCGGGAAGCGTGAGGCGAAGCGCGTAATGGTCTGTGGGGTGAGGGCTATCTCGGGGACCAGCACAATTGCCCGCTTGCCAATGGCGATGGCCTGCGCCAGGGCCCGCAGGTAGATCTCCGTCTTCCCGCTCCCGGCGACCCCATGGAGCAGGAAAACGGGCAGCCCATTTTTCGCTTTTTCGCTCTCCCCCCACCCCCCACCACTCTCCATCTCCTCGCCCGGAGCAAGGGCCGCTTTGACCTCTCGCCAGGCAGCCTCCTGCGCCGGGGTAAGGGTAGGGGCCGGTGAGGTCGGGAAGGCGCGGTGAGCCAGCGGGTCGCGATATACCTGAACCTGCTCGATAGTGACCAGGCCCTTTCTTCGCAGCGCCGCCACCACCGCTGAGGTGAGACCGAGGCGCTTTTTAGCTTCGGAGAGAGGGATGGGGCCAGCTTCGAGAAGCTTTAGCAGCTCCGCCTGCTTGGGAGCTCCCCTTGCCCGGAGCAGGCTCGTTATCTCTGGCACTGCTTCACTAACAAGGCGGAGATAAGGTACCGTCTTTGGCCTCACCCTGACCCGCTCCAGCTCGTGGGTTTTCTTGACCAGCCCTTTTCGCACCAGTTGCTCGATAATCACCCTGGCCTCTTTTTTGCCCAGAGCTTTCTCAACCGCTCTCACCTCAACCTTGCCCTTACTACCGATGAGATTCAGCAATACCCTCTGGCCAGGGGTTAGCGAGGAGATAGTGCTCTCAGCGTGATGGGGAACCGGTGTAAGAAAGGTGAGCACCCTCCGCTCAAAGCCGGGGGGCATCATCAGGGCAGCGGCGTCGAAAAGGGGCGCAAGATAGTATTCGCTGATCCAGCGGGCCAATTCCACCTGGGGTGGGGATAGTATGGGGCGACGGTCGATGAGGCCAGCGACCTCCCTGGTATCCTCCACCGAGGGATATTCGGTTAACTCAAGGACCACGCCCTGCAATAGTCTGGGTCCAAAGGGGACCCACACCGCATGACCCACCATTATATCAGGGGGCACAGCGTAGCAGAACGTTCGCCGCTGTGCCCCCGGGGAATTAACCGCCACCTCAGCGTAATTCATCCCCTTTCTCCTGCACAAAAAGACGGGGAAGTGACAAATTGCCCCATGCCCCGTCCTTTATGCTACTTCTCCTTGCGTTCTTCCTTTGGCCTTCTCTCCTTTATTCGCGCCTTCTTGGCGGTGAGACCGCGCAGGTAATAGAGATTGGCACGGTGCACCTGGCCATGTCTTAGCACCTCTACCTTTTCTACAGAAGGGGAGTGAAGGAAAAAGGTTCTTTCCACGCCAACCCCGTAGGCAATGCGCCGCACGGTGAAGTTGGCATTGATATTGCCCTTTCTCACCCTTATCACCACCCCCTGGAACATCTGGGTGCGCACCCGCTCCCCCTCTACTATCTTGATGCTCACCTTCACTGTATCACCGGGGCTGATCACGGGGATATTAGGATTCGGCGCAACTGGAATCAGCGTATCGAGGTTCATTTAATCTTCCTCTCTTTCCATCTGTGCCACCAATCTTCTCTCTTCATCGCTCAGCGCTGCCCGCTCCAGAAGGTCTGGGCGCCGCCTAATGGTGCGCCGTAGGGACTGTTCCCTTCGCCACCTGGCGATAGCGGCGTGATTTCCCGAAAGCAATACCTCAGGCACCTCCCACCCGCGAAATGACTGGGGGCGAGTGTACTGGGGATACTCCAGAAGCCCGCTTGAGTGGGAGTCTTCCCCCACCGATTCCCCCGACCCCAGGGCGCCGGGCAGTTGCCGCACCATAGCATCCACGACCACCATGGCGGCAAGCTCCCCACCGCTCAGGATGTAGTCCCCGATGCTGATCTCGTCTGTGACCAGGTGCTCCCGCACCCGCTCATCCACCCCCTCGTAGTGTCCGCAAATGAGGATAAGCTCATCATATTCAGCCAGCTCCTCAGCGGCCCGCTGGTCGAAAAGCCGACCCTGCGGGGTGAGCAGGAGCACCGGGAGCTCAGATTCGCCTTTTTCGCTCTCCCCGCACTTGCTCCACTCGCTCTTTATCGCCGCCACCGCCTCAAAGAGGGGCTCTGGCTTTAACACCATCCCGGGACCACCACCGTAAGGAGAATCATCGACCACATGATGCCTATCGGCGGTGTAGTCTCGAATATTATGAATCGCAATCTCTACCAGCCCGCGGTCGATGGCTCGCTTGATTATGCTCTCGCTAAAAGGACCGGTGAACATATTGGGGAAAAGGGTCAAGATGTGAATGTACATTCCAGCTCCCTATGCCGCGGCGCCCCCGGTTACCAGGCTTTTTTACACTCACCACATGCACTGGCCTCACCGCTCAGCGCCACCCACACTCCACCGCCTCACCTTTTTCGCTCTCCCCACACTCCACCACCTCACCCTTTTTCGCTCTCCCCACACTCCACCACCTCACCCCTGAGCACCTCAATAGCGTGGGGTATCACGGGCAAAATCACCTCCAGACATTCGCGAACCGCCCGCGGGCTGCCGGGGAGATTGATGATCAAGCTGCCTCCTCTAATACCGGCCACCGCCCGACTGAGCATCGCCATCGTGGTCTTCTTCAGACTCTCGGCCCTCATCGCCTCGGCGAACCCCGGTGCCATCCTCTCCAAAACTGCAAGCGTTGCCTCCGGGGTCACATCGCGCGAGCTTAGACCGGTGCCCCCGGTGGTGAGGATGAGATCGATGCCTTCCTTATCGGCCCACTCCACGAGCCTCGCGGAGATGAGCTCCCCCTCATCGGGGACAACGTCATATTTTACCACGTTAGCGTCAAGAGCGCCAAGCAGCTCTCTGATTACCTCGCCGCTCTTATCCTCTCGCTCGCCTCGTGAACCCTTATCGCTGATGGTGAGTATGCCCAAGCTAAACATTTCTTATTCGGGGGTAAGCACACCCTGAGTATGAATGCACCCCCAAACATTCCTCTCCTTACCGGTGAGTTCGATATAAATATTCTGAAGTCTCATCAACCCAGTCCTCAGCATAAAAGAGAAAGGTTTTACAAATCTCCTTAGGAGGCACGAAGTGGACGCTGTCGATATACATTTTAATTCAAAATAGAGACGCATGTCATGAATCTTGGCCTCCAGGCTGTATCCCCCGTAAGCATGCAGTTCTCCTTACAGGGTGCCACCAGCATCTGCCCCTTGTGGATAGTGGTCTAAGGCAGCCAGCCAGCTATCGGTAGAAGTTTTCGCCAATATACCACAGAAAAGGTTCCCTGTAAACGAGTTTTGAAAATTCATAGGAAAAGTATTGACAAAATGTGAAAAATTGTGGTATATTGTGTAGCAATATGGAAAATAGTGGTAGTTTTGCTGATTAAGTTAGCGATGTTTCTCTACAAAGGCTGTTAAAATTTGGGCTCTAAAAATTTTAGGTGATTAAGATAAGCATGTTTCTTGGCGAGTACGAATATAAGATCGATCCCAAGGGGCGGGTGGCCATCCCTCCCAAGTTACGCAGCCAGTTTTCGGAGGGGATTGTGCTCGCCAAGGGCTTCGACCACTGTGTTAACGCCTATCCCCCACCGGCATGGAAACAATTCAGTGAGAGTTTCAATACCCTGCCCCCTGGGCGGAGTAAATCGCGGCGGATTGATCGATTTCTCTTCGCCTCCTCTTTCAGCCTGGAGCTTGATGAGCAAGGAAGGGTCTTACTGCCTCCTCCACTGCGCCAGTACGCCGCGATAAAGGAAAGTCTGGTCATCGCCGGGGTAAATACTTACCTCGAGATCTGGAGCAAAGAACTCTGGGATGAAGAGCAGGCCCGCATGGAAGAGGAGGCCTGGCAGATTGCCGAGGGGATGGAGACGCGCCAGTGAAACATATCCCGGTTCTTCTCAATGAGGCTATCGAGGCGCTTCAGGTTAAGCCAAAGGGGCGATATGTTGACTGCACAGTGGGCGCAGGGGGACATGCCGCCGCTGTGCTGGAGCGCGGGGGGCAGATCCT
>JAGMCC010000086.1 GCA_023129355.1 Dehalococcoidia bacterium
CTGGACTGCGGCGTGCAGGGCAAGTGAGAGTTTCTGGAAGCTCCGAAGGTGGCCAGGTTCACAATTATCAGCGGTGGGTAGAGCGGAAGACTTAAACGCGTTCCCAGATTAGATGGCCGGTCTTTTGCATCTCGTCATCCGGAGCCGGGTCTGTGCTTAATATTAGCCTGTTACCATCGAATTTAAAGGCGCGTTTCTGGTCATTACCGATCCAGTTGGGAAAGAGGCAGACATCAACGTGGTGAATGACCCTTTCTCCCTGAACTTCATATCTTCCGCAATAGGATATATAGGTATCAACAGCCGCCACTTTCTCCTCGGTAGTCCCCCTCTTGATGTCTTTAGCAGCGAACCTAGGACGGTTGGCACTCATCATAGCCACGGACACATACCCCTCCTCGCTGTACATCAGGAACCCCACGGGGTCCTGGCCCCAGGGTTATTTGACCTCACCATCCGCCCTTCTCACCTCATAGGACAGCAGTCTCCAGGTGCCGACAAAAGGATTTCGTGAAGTCTGTGCCATTCTCTATTCCCCTTGTATGTCTTGGAGGATGAGAGCGAAAAAGTGGAGCTGGCGGGATTCGAACCCGCTACCTCTTGACTACCATTCTTTTAAAACGCTGCACTGATCGCAAATGTATAATGGTGCTCACACTCAGCAAGCGTGGAATACCTAAATATATATGACTATATTTTAAGCCCCACTAAGATGATACCATGGATTTCAGTGCGGTCTTACCAGGAATATAGGGCTTTGGCTTCTTTGCAGAACCTTATCAGCGACTTGGCCATAGGCCCAACGGGTGATTCCGGTACGTCCGTGAGTTGCCAAAACAATAAGATTGAACGGATTCTTATTCGCATAGTCAATGATCTCATCGATAGGCCTGCCTAGTACCACCTCTGACCGCACATTAAGACCGGCATCACGTAGCCTCTTCTCCACCACAGCCAGATAACGCTCACCTGCCTGTTTAGCCCATGCCTTTTCCTTCTCCACATGCTCTTCCCAGCTCAACTCCATAATCGCTTCCGGATAATCGGACAAAATGATAGGCGGTTCGCAAACCCGGAGCAGGACCACATCACACAACTCAGCGCCTCTCTGTTTCGCCAGCGCTTCAACATGGGTAAGCACCGATTCAGCTAGCTTTGATCCATCTAGAGGCACTAGCATCATTCTATTTGGCCATTTGTCGTGAACAATCTCTTCAAGTATCGATGCTCGAACAAGCCATACAGGGACCTTGGATGCGCGGAGGACCTTATCAGCCACGCTCCCTATAGCCCAACGCTTGACTCCAGAGCGACCATGAGTTGCCAGGAGGATTATGTCGATGTCATTATCTTCGGCATAACGAAGGATTTCCTCAGCGGGGTGGCCCACTACCACTTCACCTCCAGCTTCCACTGCTTTGCCCCCTGGTTCCGTTTTTGTCCTTTCCTGAACCTGCATCGACTGACGCTTAACACTCTCAGCTGCACGCTCGATATAGGCTCGATGTATTGGGAGCAAGTCTTGTTCCTTCGGTCCAGAAACGTGAAGCAGAATTAAGTCTAGATCTAGCCTCCCCGCAAGTTCTTTGGCGTAACCGAAAACAACTTCGGCCAGCTCTGAACCATCCAATGGAACCAGCATCCTCTTGTACATCCTAATACATCCTCTTATGGATTTGATAATATATTACATGTTGGAGGAAATCAAATTATTGGTAGTGCGAACTGATATAACCTCCAGGCGTGTCATTTTGTGTTTCGACTTTTCCCGGTAGAAAACCTATGCCTGGCGGTACTGGCAGGTCACGATGGTGGAGCTGGCGGGATTCGAACCCGCTACCTCTTGACTGCCAGTCAAGCACTCTCCCAATTGAGCTACAGCCCCAGATTCGTATTCAACTTTAGCATAAAGTGCTGCCATTTTCAAGATACGGCGCTTGACTTCACGTAGCAGGTTTGCTAGAATTCGCTAAGGAATTCGGAGATTTTTGTAAGAATAATATGGGAGGGGCGGTTAGCTCAGTTGGTAAGAGTACTGCGTTGACATCGCAGGGGTCACTGGTTCAAGTCCAGTACCGCCCACCATGCTTTTAATTTGACACGACCGGGAATGCCTCTCGTCCCCAAAAGGATGGGAGGTTATAATTTTAGGTCAGAAAACGAATCTGAGATGGGTGACCAAGCCGAGAAGAACGAAAACGAAAAAATGGAACGAATCAGGCATTCGGCGTCCCATGTGATGGCGGAGGTGATCCAGTCGCTATTCCCCGAGGCTAAATTCGGTATCGGGCCAGTGATCGAGAGTGGCTTCTACTACGACTTTGATCTCCCCCGCACCCTCACCCCGGAGGACCTTCCGCTAATCGAGGCGAGAATGGCTGAGATCATCGCCCAAGACCTCCCCTTCACACGTGAGGAGGTGTCAAAGGAGGAAGCGAGGAGCATCTTCGCCCATCAGCCCTATAAACTGGAGCTCATCGATGAAATCCCCGAGGAGTTGATGAGCATCTACCGCCAGGGCTCTTTCGTTGACCTTTGCCGCGGGCCACATGTAAGCTCGACAGGGGAGATAACAGCCTTCAAGCTCCTGAGCATCGCCGGGGCCTATTGGCGGGGCGATGAGAAGCGTCCGATGCTCCAGCGAATCTACGGCGTCGCCTTCGATACTCAAGAGGAGCTGGGGCGTTATCTGGAAGGGCTTGCCGAGGCGGCAAAGCGCGACCATCGAAAGCTGGGGCAGGAGCTCGATCTCTTTAGCTTCCACGAGGAGGCGGGACCGGGGCTGGTCCACTGGCATCCCAAGGGAGCTACGGTGCGCCGTCTTATCGAGGATTTCTGGATCGCGGAGCACCTGAAACGGGGTTATGAGATCGTCTACAGCCCCCACATCGCCAAGCTCGACCTCTGGAAGATGAGCGGGCACTGGGAGCTATACCGGGAGCACCTCTACTCACCGATGGATGTCGAGGGGCAGGAATACCTGATCAAGCCGATGAACTGCCCGGCTCATATCCTTATGTATAAAACGCGGCTTAGAAGCTACCGCGAGCTTCCCATAAGATGGGCGGAGCTGGGCACAGTCTATCGCTATGAGCGCTCCGGGGTGCTTCACGGGTTAACCAGGGTGCGGGGCTTCACCCAGGACGATGCCCACATTTTCTGTCGCCCCGATCAGCTTGAGGATGAAGTGGTGGGGGTTTTGGAGTTCGCCATCTTTATGATGCACACCTTCGGCTTTCACGAACATGAGGTGCTGCTCGCCACCCGCCCTGAGCGGTATGCCGGCACCATCGATATATGGGAGGAGGCCACCGAGACCCTGGAGCGGGCGCTGAAGCGCCTCGCTCTCCCCTATAGGGTAGACCCGGGGGAGGGGGTGTTCTACGGCCCCAAAATCGATATCCGCCTTCGGGACGCCCTGGGAAGGAGATGGCAGGGCCCCACCACGCAGGTCGATTTTAACCTGCCCCAGCGCTTCGATGTTACCTACGTGGACAGTGATGGCGTAGCGCATCCTGTGGTCATGGTTCATCGCACCGTTCTGGGAAGCATGGAACGCTTCTTCGGTTGCCTCATTGAGCACTTCGGCGGCGCTTTCCCCGTCTGGCTGGCACCGGTCCAGGCGATGGTAATTCCCATATCCGATCGCCATCTGGACTACGCCCATAAAGTGGCCGCGGAACTCCAGGCTGAGGGGCTGCGTACCCAGGTAGACGTCCGCCCCGACAGGATGAACCTGAAAATTCGCCAAGCGCAGCTTCAGAAGATACCTTACATGTTGATCGTAGGCGATAAGGAGGTGGCGAGTGCCGGGGTCTCGGTCAGGCTGAGAAGCGGTGAGGACCTGGGAAGCCAAACCCTGGATACATTCAAGGAGATGGCCACGGAAGCCATCGCGCAGAAAACATCTTGATTTTTATGGAAAGACATAGTATAGTACCATTCCACAGTATAATTGTTGTGGGGGGTAAGCAAGTATAATAAAAAGATATCGCGTTAACCAACAGATCATCGGCAAAGAGGTGCGATTGATCAGCGAAACGGGCGAACAGCTGGGCACCATGCCGCTTTTCAAGGCTCGGGAGTTGGCTAAGGAGCGAGACTATGACATAGTAGAGGTTTCCCCCCAAAGTGTCCCTCCGGTATGTCGCCTCCTCGACTATGGGAAGTTCAAATACGAGCAGACAAAGAAGGAGCGCGAGGCGAGGAAGAGGCAGAAATCTATTTACCTTAGAGAGGTGCGGCTGAGGCCCAAGATCGGTGAACACGACATCGAGTTTAAGACCCGAATCGTCAAGAAGCTCATTGACGAAGGCAACAAGGTTAAAGTCTCCATACTCTTCCGCGGTCGGGAGATCACCCACCCTGAGATCGGAAAGGGGCTTCTTGAGCGGGTGGCCGAAGAACTCAAGGATAAAGCCCTTGTGGAACGGGCCCCGATAATGGATGGGAGACGTATGATCATGGTCCTCGCCCCTAACAAGCAACAAATTAAACCAGAAGTGAAACCAGATAAGGAGTCCCCTGATGCCGAAGTTAAAGACTCATAAATCATCAAGCCGCCGCTTCCATGTTACCGGCACGGGCAAGATAATGCGCATGAAGGGTGGTAAGAGCCACCTCAGGCGAAACAAGTCCCGCCGCGCCAAGATGCTCTACGATGGGAAGCTGCCCCTCCATCCCTCATTCAGGGCACGCGTAAAGAGGCTTATTCCTTATTCTTAAAGATATCACCATGAAAATACAGAAGCTCTTAAAAAGCAGGTTTTCAACACATAGAGGCAACTGTAAAGGGCGAAAAGGAGGATATAATTGACCAGGGTAAAAGGCAGTGTCGCCGCCCATCGTCGTCATAAGAAGGTGCTGAGGCTAACCAAGGGACAGAGCGGAGCTAGGCACTCCCGCTACCGCGTTGCCCACGAGGCGATGATGCATTCCCTGAGCTACTCCTATCGCCATCGCCGCGAGCGAAAGGGTAATTTCAGGAGACTGTGGATCGTTCGCATCAATGCCGCCACCCGGCAGCAGGGACTCTCATATAGCAGGTTCATCTATGGCCTCAATAAGGCCGGCGTTGAAGTTGACCGCAAGATACTCGCCGACATTGCGGTTAGGGATCCCACTACCTTCTCCCAGCTTGTGGCAATTGCCCAAAAGCAACCATAAAGCTAGCTTTTTTCGCCCTCTACGGGATGTCACGATTAAGCTACCTTAACATTATAAAGCAATACAGGCTTCTCTGTTGCTACCTTTTTGCGTCCCTCACCTTGACCCCCTGTTACACCCTCTCCTAATCTCGTTCAGATAGATAGGTGACACTTAGTATCGTGGATTTTGCTTTATTTGCCATCACGAGGAGCTCTACTGTGAAACAACCTTGGAGACGTTTAGAGGAGAAGATATCCACGCCATACTGTGGGTTCAATAGGCAGACACTATATAGGGGAGTCCCCCGAGGCCGACAGGTCGGCCGAC
>JAGMCC010000087.1 GCA_023129355.1 Dehalococcoidia bacterium
TACCGCCGGTATTGGGACCCCGGTCATTGTCAAGTACCGGCTTGTAATCGCAGGCTGAGACCATCGGCACTACGGTTTTACCATCAGTGAAGGCAAGTAGGCTCACCTCTTTCCCCGTAAGCCACTCTTCCACCAGAACCTGGTCGCCGGCCTCGCCGAAGATTCGCTTCTCCATGACCTCGGAGAGCGCTACTAGCGCCTCAGCGGTGGAATTAGCCACGATCGAACCTTTGCCCGCCGCCAGCCCGTCTGCTTTGACCACAATGGGGAGCTGCTCAGCCTTGACATAATCCCTTGCCTCGCTAAAGGACGAAAAACTTCGGCTCTGGGCGCAGGGGATACCGTTTCTTTGCATCAGCCCCTTGGCGAAAACCTTGCTCGACTCGATCTTCGTCGCCTCTTTGGTAGGACCAAAGATGGGTATGCCACGACCTTGAAAAAGATCAACAATGCCTGCGGCAAGCGGTGCTTCAGGGCCGACCACGGCGAGATCGATTCTTCGTTCCCGAGCCGCTTGGGCTAGAGACTCAAGCGCGGTAGGTTTAATGTCCAGGTTTTTAGCGATGAGCCCAGTCCCCGCATTCCCCGGCGCGACATAAATCTCCTCAACGTTGGGGCTCTGGCTGAGCTTCCAAACCAGGGTATGCTCCCTGGCCCCTCCGCCAATGACCAACACCTTTAGCAATTGTTCTCTCTCTAGCGGTGTGCTACTCCTTCACTACTTCTGTGCCCGCGTACAGTGCCCGAATCGCTGACCACACAGCGAGTACTGAAACAGCGATTGCGATCAGGAACCAGTAGATTGTTTCCAGATAATAGACCGTGTCCAGTGCTTCCCCTACGATCCCCGCTATAATGCACCCAACAGCCACCAGTCCTAAAATGTGCGTCAACACATTATTAAATGTCTCCACCGATATCACCCCCTTTTAACAGGTTATAACCCCTCTTTTTTGAACATCTCAGCCTGAAGGGGATCGAGCTTCCGAATGAGCTTGGTAAGCTCGACGAGGTGCTCCTTTTCCTCGTCACGAATGTGCGCCAAGACCTCTGCCACCTCTTCGTCCTCTATGGTGTCGATGTGCTCCTGATACTGATTGATCGCCTGAAGCTCCCCAATCATGTCCTCTCGCAGCATCTCAAGATCCAGCTCCGGGGCTCCCTCATCTTCATAGTCGTTTTCGTAGGCCATTTGTCGCCTCCTTTTCTTATTCCCATTCTATAGTTGACGGCGGCTTTGAGGAGACATCATAAACCACACGGTTCACCTCGGGGACCTCATTGACGATGCGATTTGAGATGCGCGCCAGCAGGTCGTATGGAAGGCGGGCCCAGTCAGCGGTCATGGCATCCTCCGAGGTCACGGCGCGGATCGCAATGAGATATCCATAAGTGCGAAAATCTCCCATCACCCCAACGCTCCTGGTATCGGTCAAGATAGCGAAGCTCTGCCAGAGCTGGCCGTATAGCTTCGCCTTCTTGATCTCGTTCATCACGATCCAGTCGGCAGCCCTCAATATCTCCAGCTTCTCCGCGGTCACCTCACCAATAATTCTTATAGCCAGCCCCGGCCCGGGGAAGGGCTGGCGCCATACCATCTCCTCAGGCATACCCATGGCGAGCCCAACCTCTCTCACCTCATCCTTGAATAAATAGCGAAGCGGCTCAATGAGGGAAAGGGTCATCTTTGTCGGCAGACCGCCCACATTGTGATGGGTCTTTATCTTCGCCGAGGCCCTGCTCTCCGGGGTGACGCTCTCGATAACATCGGGGTACAGGGTTCCCTGAGCCAGGAAATCCACCCTTCCCAGCTTAGCGGCCTCATCCTCGAACACCCGGATGAATTCCTCCCCCACCAGGCGTCGCTTCATTTCAGGCTCAGTAACTCCCTTAAGACGCTGGAGAAACCTATCGGTGGCATCGATGTCGATGATGTTCATCCTCAGGTTCCGCTGGAAGGTATTGATGGTGCGCTCCGCCTCCTCCTGACGCAGCAGGCCGTTATTGACAAAGATGCAGGTTAGCTGATCGCCGATGGCACGGTGAACCAGCGCTGCCGTTACAGCGGAGTCAACACCCCCAGAGAGGGCGCAGATAACCCGACCCCTCCCCACCTGCTTTCTGATCCTGGCTACGCTCTCCACGATAAAGCTGCCGGTGGTCCAGTTGCCGCTGCAGCCACAGATACGGTAAAGGAAGTTTTTCAGGATATCCTTCCCCTGAGGGGTATGGGCCACCTCAGGGTGAAACTGTATTCCAACGATCCCATGTTCATTGCCCATGGCAGCGACGGGAGAATTTTCTGTATAACCCAGGGTAGTAAAGCCAGGGGGTATCTCCACAATCTGGTCGCCGTGGCTCATCCAGACAGGTATAGAGGGGGGCAAGTCAGCGAAAATGGGCGATTCCACAGCGCTCTGATGCAGGATGGCATGACCGTACTCATGCCTCGTCCCCATGGCCACCTTCCCTCCGAGTTGATGGGTGAGTACCTGCATGCCATAGCAAATGCCCAGTATGGGGAGATGGCTTTCATAGATATAGGCAGAGGCGAGCGGTGCTCCGGGGTCGTAGACGCTGGCTGGGCCCCCGGAGAAGATGAACCCCCTGGGCTTAAGGGATGTTATCCTTTGCCACGGGGTATCGTAGGGTAATACCTCGCTGTAGACCAGGCATTCCCGCACCCGCCGGGTGATGAGCATGCTGTATTGCGAGCCGAAGTCGATCACCACCACCGCCTCGCGTTCCACCTCGGGCGCCTTCTCCGCGATAGACTGCTCGCCAGCCTTTTGCTTGGCGATCTCCAGATATGTAGAGACCTCCAGGTCATCGCTGGTGGTCACCCGAAAGCTATCCTCTGTCCTCTCCATAGCCCGCCGCTTCCTCGACCAAAGCTTATCACTGTGGTATACTGGCGTCAAGATGGAGGGGCAGATTCATCAGGCAATCGACATCCTGAAGAGGGGAGGGATCCTCGCCTTCCCCACGGACACCGTCTATGGGCTGGGCGCCAATGCCTTTGACGAGGGTGCTGTTATAAAGGTTTATGAAGCGAAGGGAAGACCGCGCCATCTCGCCATTCCCCTGCTCCTTGCCGATGTGTCCCAGATTACGTCTGTAGCCAGGGATGTGCCTGAGATCGCATGGCGGTTGGCAAAGCACTTCCTCCCTGGAGGTTTAACCCTAGTTTTATATAAATCGCCTGGAGTATCGAGTCTGATCACAGGGGAGGGCGAAAAAATTGCGGTGCGGGTGCCGGGCCACCCTATTCCAATCGCATTGATCGAAGGGCTGGGCGCCCCTATCACTGGCACAAGCGCTAACCTCACCGGCAGCCCCAGCCCCCTGACCGCCCAGGAGGTTTATAACCAAATGGGGGACAGGGTCGATCTCATCATCAGTGGTGGGTGTCCCGGAGGCATCAATTCCACGGTGCTCGACCTCACCGCTGAGCCCCCCAGCATTCTCAGGGAGGGGGCGATAAGCGGTGAGGAGATAGCCAGGGCATGCGGAGCAACTGTAAAGGAGGGCTAATGCTGATCGCTATTGGCTGCGACCATCGGGGGCTGAATCTAAAAATGGCAATTATGGAGCTCCTTTCGGAGCTGGGGCACGAGTATGAGGACTTCGGCTGCTACGATACTGGCTCGGTGGACTATCCCGATACGGGGGGCAAGGTAGCTCAGGCGGTTGCCAGGGGGCGCGTGGACCACGGCATCCTGGTATGCAGCACGGGCATCGGAATGAGCATCGTGGCCAATAAGGTGCCTGGAGTCCGTGCTGCCCTCTGCCATGATACCTTCAGCGCCCAGCGCAGCAGGGCGCATAACGATGCCAATGTCCTCTGCCTTGGGGAATGGGTGGTGGGAGAGGGGCTGGCGAAAGAGATCGTTAAAGCCTATCTTGCCGCTGAGTTTGAAGAGGGGAGACACGCCAGGCGCCTGGAGAAGGTGCGGGCACTGGAGGAAGGAAAGCTTCCTTGACAAATCTCGATCTCCATTGCTAATATGACCCTATCTTAAGGAGAGAAGCACCGTGATTCTGGATAGCATCAATGAGCCCGCTGACCTGAAGGGACTTACCCTTCCCCAGTTGGCGCAGCTTGCCGCCGAGATGCGGAGCAGGATCGTTACCATAGTGGACGCCAATGGCGGGCACCTCGCCTCCAACCTGGGTGTGGTGGAGCTCACCATCGCGCTGCACCGCACCTTCGAAAGCCCCAGGGACAAGATAGTGTGGGACGTGGGGCATCAGAGCTACGCTCACAAGATGCTCACCGGGCGCAGGGCGCGCTTTTCTACTATTCGCCAGCACGGAGGGCTTAGCGGATTCACCGACCGGGAGGAGAGCCCCCATGATCCTTTCGGTGCCGGGCACGCCTCCACCTCGATCTCCGCGGCGCTGGGTATGGCGATTGCCCGCGACCTCGCCGGGGAAAGCTATCACGTGATCGCGGTCGTCGGCGATGGCTCCTTAACAGGGGGCATGGCTTTTGAAGCCCTCAATCAGGCAGGACACCGGGGTACCAGGCTCATCGTGGTCCTCAATGACAACGGGATGGCGATTTCCCCCAGCGTGGGTGCCTTATCCAGGCTTTTTTCTCGGCTCAGGCTCGACCGCCGTTACTATCGAGCCGATGAAGAGGCGTCGCATGTGGTTAGCAGACTGCCCCGGACACATTGGCTTCAGCTAATAGGGCAAAGGGTCAAGAAGGGCGTTAAGGGTATGATTATTCCTTCGATGTTCTGGGAGGAGCTGGGCTTCACTTATATTGGACCGATTGATGGTCATGATCTCGCCGAGCTTGAGGCGACTCTCGCCCAGGCTAGAGAATACGCTCGAAGGCCCATCCTGGTTCATGTGGTTACCAAGAAAGGCAAAGGGCACCGCCCTGCTGAGGATGATGCGGTCGGTTTTCACGGTGTGTCCCCAAATCAAGGCAAGAAGGTGAACGCCCTTTCCTATAGCGAGGTCTTTGGCCAAACCGTCCTTCGCCTTGCCAGGGAGAATCCTAAGGTAATCGCGGTCACTGCGGCGATGCCTGAAGGCACCGGGCTAAGCCTCCTCGCCGATGAGTTCCCGGAGCGAGTCTTCGACGTCGGCATCTGTGAACAGCACGCGGTTACCTTGGCCGCCGGGCTGGCCACCCAGGGCTTTGTTCCTATCGTCGCCATTTACTCCACTTTTTTGCAGCGGGCCTTCGACCAGATAATACATGATGTCTGTCTCCAAGATTTGCCAGTTATCTTTGCCATTGACCGTGGTGGTATCGTCGGCGATGACGGGAAGACTCACCAGGGTACCTTTGATATCTCTTATCTAACGGTAGCTCCTAACCTGATTGTATCCGCTCCCAAGGATGAGAACGAGCTTCAGCACTTGCTTTACA
>JAGMCC010000088.1 GCA_023129355.1 Dehalococcoidia bacterium
GGCGAGGAAATCGGTGAGCACCCGCCTGGTCCTGGGGCTAAAGTAGGATTTCTCATCCCCTTCATCCTTATCAGCGACCATCTGCAGGGCGGCATAGACCGGCAGCGAGCGCCCTTTAGCCCACCGCTCCAGCTCATCCATAGTGCGCGGGCCAATCCCCCGCGGTGGCACATTAATGACCCTTAATAGGCTAACACTATCATAGGGGTTGTGGATCAGCCTGAGGTAGGCGATGATATCTTTAATCTCGCGCCGTTCATAGAAGCGGGTGCCGCCCACCAGTTTATAGGGCATTCCATAGCGAATAAAGGACTCCTCAATAGCCCGCGACTGGGCATTGGTGCGATACATCACGGCGCAGTCACCAGGCTTGAATAAACCCTGGCTGACCAGGCCATCCACCTCGCCTACCACGTACTGGGCCTCCTCCTGCTCATTATAGGACTCGGCAACGGTGAGCGGCACCCCGGTCTCATTCTCGGTCCACAGCCCCTTCTCCTTTCGCTGGCGATTGGCGGAGATCACACCCTCCGCCACCTCGAGGATGGTCTTGGTGGAGCGGTAGTTCTGCTCCAGATATACTACCTTGGCATCGGGGAAATCGCTCTCGAAGCTGAGGATGTTTCTCATATCGGCGAATCGCCAGGAGTATATCGACTGATCCGGATCGCCTACCGCGCAGATATTGCGGTATTTCCCCGCCAGTTGCTTCGCCAATACATATTGGACGATGTTGGTGTCCTGGAACTCGTCTACCAGGACATGATGGTAGCGGTTCTGATACCTCGCCAATACCTCAGGGTGCTGGCGAAAGAGGTGGACTGCTTTCATCAGGAGGTCATCGAAGTCCAGCGCCTTGCTCTCTTCAAGGAGCTCCTGGTAGCGCTGGTAGACCCGCCCCACTACCTCATCGAAGTAGGTATATTTGACATAATCTTGGGGCGCGACGAGGCGGCTCTTGGCCGAGGATATCGCAGAAAGGAACGGGCGCGGGGGAGAGCGTTTGGGGTCGATATCCAGCTCCTGAAGGCTGCGCTTGATAAGGCTGAGCTGATCGTCATCATCGTAGATGACAAACCGTGGCTCCAGCCCGATCTGCGACCCTTCGCGCCTCAGGATGCGCGCGCAGATGGCATGGAATGTGCCCAGGGTAAGGTCCTCCACCGCGGTGCCGAGGAGGTGATAGAGGCGCTCCTTCATCTCACGGGCCGCCTTATTGGTGAAGGTAACCGCCAGAATATGATAGGGGCTGACCCCCCAGACCTTGATCAGGTAGGCGACGCGATGGGCGATGACCCTGGTCTTGCCACTGCCGGGGCCGGCCAGGATGAGCAGCGGCCCCTCGATAGCCTCCACCGCCTCCCGCTGCGCCGGGTTGAGGCCTTCAAGAATATCCACGCTTAGATTATAGCATTATAGGTAGGTCACAGAAATAGAGCAACCTTCCGATCTGCATACGTGAAGCGGGAACAAACTTGCGACGGGAGCGATGGCTGTGGCGCCGGGATTACAAGCAGCCCTGCTCTGCCGTCGGTGGATCCTTTGCGATTTCTTACATAGGGAATGGAGGCATGGAGAGGTCTCCAAGCTCGCGTATCCTCTCGCCTAGCTCCTTAACGGTCCACCTTTTACCAATATCGATAAAGTTTCCCGGCGTCCATGGTATAAACACCTGGACTTTGCCCCCAAAAACGGTGAAAACACGGCCGGTTATGTCTTGAGCCGCATCGCTGGCGAGATAAGCCACGAGAGGGGAGAGGTTCTCCGGTGCGAACGTATCGAAAGAGCCATCCTCTGGTGGCTTCTCCCCCATCATTTGGAGTGTCATCGGGGCCCCCAACGTCATTCTGCTCCTGGCCATGGGGGCAACGGCATTGGCGGTAACATTATATTTCGCCATCTCCCTGCCCCACACCATGGTCAGGGATGCAATGCCGCCCTTGGCCGCCCCATAATTACCCTGACTTGCATTCCCACCGAGGCCGGCGTGGGAGACTGTGTTTATTAGGCGCCCGTTAATCGGGTTCCCTGCCTTGCTCTGCTCATAGAAATAGAGACATGCCCATCTACCGCAGTTGAAGGTGCCCTTGAGGTGGACAGCGATAACGGCATCCCACTCCTCTTCGCCCATCTTGAAGACCATCCTGTCCCTGAGGAAACCGGCGTTGTTGACCAGGATGTCCAGCTTGCCGAAAGTGTTGATGGCGGTATCTATAATCTCCTTGGCTGCTTGGTAGCCAGTTACACTATTGTAGTTAATTACCGCTTCCCCGCCTGCATCCTTAATCTCCTTGACCACCTGGTCTGCCGGGCTGTGGGACTCCCCGACACCATCCGCCTCACCGCCGAGGTCGTTAACGACCACCTTCGCTCCTTCCGCAGCGAGTGCTAGAGCATGGGCTCTCCCCAGACCCCTTCCTGCACCTGTAACTATCGCAACTTTACCGTCCAGTACGCCCATTTTCTTTAGTTAACCTCCTTCTTTTTATGTTTCGACCCATTTAATATAACATATCTATTGCTGACTGGTCAAAGCCCTGTACTCGTCAAGTACATTAATGACACGTCACCGTTCGCCCCGCTTTTCCCGTCATTGCGAGGAGTTTTAACGACGATGCAATCCATGGGATGGTGGGTGGGAATGCATGATACGTGCTTCGTCTCAGGCGCGCAATGACAAATTGGCTATTTCCCACCCGCCCTGAGAGGTATTTCTGCCCCGAGGCCGAGGCCGTCAGGTCGGCCGACGCTTCGGCCTAAGTCGGGGAGACCCCCGCCAGAGGGGAGCCCCCTCTGGATCCCCTTTATAGCTCCTGCTTAGTAGAACCCATGGTGTAGCACGGATGTGTTCTACTCCAATCGTCCCAGCGGTTGATTTATCGCAAAGCGTCTCGCAATGATATGGGAAGCGAAATCCACGATACCAAATATCAACTATTTATCTGAATGAGATCAAGCCCAACAACGCAGGAGCTAACCTTCAAGCCTCTCAGCTACTTTGTCCAGCAGGCTTTGGAGCTGAATAGGCGTGATTACAGTTTGCTTCTATCCCGTAGCCATGCAGGTCATTTACACCACCCTTCGCTCACCCCATCTCGCTGCGCCAGGCTCAGCCCCGCAAGATCATCTATACTTTGATTATGAAATTATGGTTTACTCTAAAGAAGACAGGCTCTATTGACATCTAAATCTAGATTACTCAAAATAGTCATCGCCAAAACAATAAAAAAGGAGCGGGACATGGTAAACCATCTTTGTGTTGAAGAGCTTACTACTGAAGAGTCCAGGATGTATCGTTCGCTGGCGCGGCAGTTCACCGAGGGTCTGATCTTCCCGGTGAGGCAGCAGATCGATGATGACAAGGATCACCACAAAATCGTAGATCCTATCGTGAAGCAAATAATGAGGGACTTTGGCCTGGCAAACATTATGCTGGATGAAGAGTCACCGATCAGGTCCATGGTCAATGGTTGTGCGATGCTGGAGGAAATTGCTCGGGGGGACAGCGGAATAGCTGTTGCCCTGGGATGTGCTGCCTGGTGTCTGGTGCCTATCTGGTATGAGCCGTATAAAAGGCCAGATCTGATGAAGGAATTCGAAGCCATTTATAAAGAGGCGGAATTGCCCCTGGGCTGCTTTGCTATGACTGAACCCGAAGGTGGATGCGACATCGAGAATCCGAAGATGGAGGGCCGTAAGATCCGCACTAGGGCAAGGCTTGATGGTGATGAGTGGGTGATAAATGGGGTCAAGCAGTGGCCAACCAACAGCGGAGCATCTTGCCTTTACTGCACCGTGTGTACCACGGACCCTGATCTGGGAGATGAGGGGATCGCTGTCATATACGTCCCATATCCCATCAAGGGGGTTTCATTCGGCAAGTTCGAGAATAAGGCAGGGATGGCAGCGGATACAAATTGCACTATTTACTACGATGATGTTAGAGTGCCCAAGAGATACCGGGCGGCAGGGCCTGGGGATGATGCTAACCTTCTCCATCTGACCCTAGTTATGGGTTCCATTGGCAGTGCTATCATGTCGGTAGGAACCGCCCAGAACATCTTTGAAATCGTTACCGACTATACTACGAAGAGGGTCGTGGCCGGCAAGCCGATCAAGGAGCATAGTGTGAACGCCTGCGCTCTGGCTGACATGGCTATCGGGATCGAGACTGCTAGGACCTACATTCTAAACGTTGCCTACATGTTCGATCGTCCTGAAACCTATGGTGCTCGATGGTCGGAGGAGATGCTGGCTAAGTCAAGAATCGCCAAGGTCTATGCTGCGGATGTGAGTATTATGGTGGCCAATAAGGCAATGGAAATGATGGGCTCCTATGGTTATACCAGAGATGCCGACGTTGAAAAACATTGGCGCGACAATAAGATGATGCAACAGTGGCTGGGAGGGCCCCAGGTAGGGCGACTGGACATTGCACGCCACTTTTGTAGCCTGGAGACGCTCTAACCCTCATTAAAACTAGGGCTGGTAAATGAAGAAGGGCTGCTCGGTAGTGATGACCGTTTTATCACTATCTAGCGCATCTCGAAGGTTCTTGGGGAGGGAGAAAAGGCCCTGGTGAGTGATACCATCGTAAAATCGCAGGCCTCCGGCAATTCGTGACGCGATCCGCCTCTCCACCTCCGCCGCGGTAGGGGGGCTCAGCTTTGGGGAGGCGAGGGCGAAGCCCCACGTGCCACCGTAGCTGGGGATGAACGTATCATAGGGAAAAACGAGGGGGAACACCGCCTTCAGGGTATTGATAATTGCGGTGAAGCATCGATGGTTTCCCCAGGAGCTGGAGCCCGCCTGGAGGGAGAGGATGCCGTCTGGGGCCAGCACTTCTTGAACAACTTGATAGAATTCCGTGGTATGAAGCAGATAGGCTGGCCCCCCCTCTATAGGCTCGGGCAGATCGAGGATGACCACATCGAATTTTTCGCCCACATCGACGCATTCCTCGAGATACTTTCTTGCATCCACGAAGCGCAGTTCCAGGCGACTATCCTCAAAGGAGCCCCGGTGCCAGGTGGGGAGAAGGCGGCGGCAGATATCGATGACCTCTTCGTCGATGTCGACCATGACCACCCCCTTCACCGAGGAATGGGCGAGCACCTCTCTGACAGTCGCCCCCTCGCCACCGCCGGCGATGAATACCCTTTCGGGATGGGGGTGAGCGATCATCGGGGGGTGAACCAGGGCTTCATGGTAGATAAACTCGTCCCATTCGCTGGACTGAATCTTACCATCGAGGATCAAACACCGGCCCAGGCCGCCCGACTCGATAATCTCGATAGATTGAAACCGTGTCCTGCCGGAATAGATTACCTCTTTGATGCTATACGATTGCACCATGTCAGGGGTAACATAGTCTTGAAACCACT
>JAGMCC010000089.1 GCA_023129355.1 Dehalococcoidia bacterium
AGTGTCGGCCGACCTATCGGCCTCGGGGGACTCCCCTTTATGGCTCCTGCTTAGTAGAACCTATGGTGTAACACGGATGTGTTGTGCCCCACTCGTCCCCGCGGTTGATTTATCGCAAAGCGTTTCGCAATGATAAGTGAAGCGAAATCCACGATAACAGGTATCAACTATCTATATTAAGGAGATCGATTCAGGGTGTGTGTGTCGATTAGCGATTAAGAGCTTATTGCTCCTGCGACAGACTCTCCAGTGCGGCCCGCGCTGCCTCTGTCTCCGCCTGCCGCTTGCTTTTACCCTGCCCCCTGCCAATCACGCTGCCGCAGACAATCACCTCTACGGTGAACTCCTTGGCATGGTCCGGGCCCACCGCCTTAATGGTTCGATAAGTAGGGGTCACACGATGCCTTGCCTGAGCGATCTCTTGAAGCTGGGACTTGTAGTCTGCAATAAGCCTCTCCTCGATGGCTTTCCCTATCTCGCCAGCGAAAAGCCTGAGCACAAAATTCCTGCAAGCTGCAAAGCCCCGATCGATCAAGATGGCCCCGACTACCGCTTCAAAGGTTGCTGCTAGGATGGACTGCTTGGCGCGCCCCCCACTGGCCTCCTCGCCACGCCCCAGATAAAGGTAGTCGCCAAGCCCCAGGGAGCTGGCTAACCGAGCCAGGGTTTCCTTGCGCACCAGCGCCGCCCGTAGCTTGGTCATACCTCCCTCAGATAGGTCGGGGAAATCTTTATATAGCTTCTCGGCGATAACAAAGCTCAGCAGGGAATCACCCAGGAACTCCAGACGCTCGTTAGAGGGTAGGGAGAAGTCGGAATTTTCGTGGAGGTAGGAGCGGTGAACTAGCGCTTGCTTAAGGAACGCGGGATCCCTGAAGACGATGCCAAGCGTGTCCTGTAATTTCGTAAATTCAGCAAATTCAGCCATGATTTAACCCCCATCAACATAATTATCCCGCCTCGATTTGTCAAGATGAGCATGATATAATCGAGTCCCATGGAGAACCTGGCCTTAAAAATGCAGGAGCGCCTGCCTGCGGAACTCATCGCCTTTCTTCGCATCGCCGGCAAGGGAGCCGAGGCACGAGGGCAGAGACTCTATCTTGTCGGTGGGGCGGTGCGCGATCTTCTGCTGGGGCGTCCCAACCTGGACTTCGACCTGGTGGTGGAGGGCGATGCCCTCGCCCTCGCCCGCTGGCTCGCTAAGGGGGAGGGGATTGGGGGGGAGAACGAAAAAGGCGGGGAGCGGGTGACGGTTCACCGTAAATTTGGCACGGCAAAGTTACGCCGCGGAAGCTTAAACATCGACCTGGTCACCGCGCGCTCCGAAACTTATGCCAAACCTGGAGCCCTGCCCACAGTGCAGCCAGGAACGATCCGGGATGACCTTCTCAGGAGGGACTTCTCCATAAACGCCATGGCTATCGACCTGAGCCCGGGCTCCTTTGGCCGGTTACTTGACCCGCATAGTGGCCGGAGCGACCTGGAGCAAGGACGAATAATTCGCATCCTTCATGAGCGGAGCTTCATCGATGATGCCACCAGAATTCTTCGGGCGCTTCGCTATGAGCAGAGGCTTGGTTTTAAGCTGGAGAAAAATACCGAGCGGCTGCTCCGTAAGCATAAATCAATGCTGGATACCATCAGTGGTGATCGGGTAAGGCACGAACTGGAGCTTATCCTGAAAGAGGACCGTCCTGAGAAAATCCTGGAGCGTGCTCAAGCCCTGGGGGTGCTCCAACAGCTTCATCCCTCCCTGAGAGGCAATGGATGGCTGGCGGAGGTATTTGGTGAGGCTCGCCAGAAAGCGATAGCTGACCCCGCCCTTTATCTATTATTGATTGTCTATCATCTCAGCGAGGAGGAGATTGAGCGCTTCATCGCCCGCCTTAAGATAGTGGGGGAATTGGGGCGAAACATGAGACAGATGCCCCGACTGAAGGGGGACCTCCCCGCCCTGGCCGACCATGCCCTCCCCCCCAGCAGTATCTACCGCCTGCTCAAGCACTATCCCCCTGGGCTGATCGCCGCCTGTGCCCTGGCCAGTGACACTCCGATAGTTCGCCACCACCTGGAGCTATACAATAACCAATTACGTTATGTCAAGACATTCCTGGATGGGGAAGACCTGAAAAGATTGGGGGTTAAGCCTGGACCTCGCCTGGGGAGGGTGCTGGAAACACTCCGAGAGGCAAAACTGGATGGGCAGGTGAGCACCAGGGAAGACGAGGAAGCCCTGACCCGACAATTGATGGGGAGGAATTGAGGCGGCTGTGGTGGACAGGGTGGGGAGAGCGAAAAAGGGAGAGAAAAAAGATTGGCGGAGATATGTGATGTCTGTGGTGAACCGCTGGGCGAGAACAATGTCTCCCGCTGCCTGATATGCGGCGGCAGGTTTCACATGGCTTGGTCTATCGACGCGCCGGTGAAAAACTGCGGGCAAGCCTGGTTCGATGAGCGCTCCTGCAGCCTCGGATTTATCTGCACCCCCTGCATTAGTGAGAATCCCCAGCTCCGGCGATCGCTTATTGACACGGGAGGAACACCATTTTAGCTCAGAGCCAGCAACCTGGGTCAGTGGCAAGTATATCGCCAGTTCTCTCGTAGGCTCGGCCCCGACACCCGGCGCATTCCATCTTATATTCGCATTCGCCACACCTGCCCTTCAAGAGTTCCCGCGAGCGGAGCTGCGCCAGCACCTCTGACTCCTGCCATATCTGGGTGATGCTTCTCTCCCTTACATTGCCGAGAGCCACCTGAAGCAGCATGCAGGGGTTCACCTCTCCATTTGCCCTTATGACCACATAGCCGAAAGGCATCCCGGCAGCGCACCCCCTGCTGTAGTAAGGTACTCTTCGTAGCATCTCCATGGGGATATGTTTGGGGCGAATCTTCCGCTGCTTCAGGATTAACGGGTACATGGGGCAGGCGGGCACCCTGATGAGAATGGGACAATCTACCTGGGCCTGGGCCAGCCACTCCATTATCGCTTTTCTTTCCCCTGGGTCCAGCACATCATCCCGGCACTCTTCCTTTGCTCGACCAGCCTCGATTAGGTCGAAGAATTCCGCAGCATTCGCCCCCCTTTCCACAGCCAGCTTAAGCATGTCGGGAATCTGGGAAAGCGTCCCCTTGGTAATGACCATGTTGAATTGAAAGGGTAAGCCCACCGTCTTTAGGGCGGATGCCCCCGCCAGCGCCTCATGAAAAGACCCCGACTTGCCGCGAAAGGTGTCGTGGGTCTCGGCATTGGCTCCGTCGATGGAGATAGCCACCGATTTTACCCCTGACTCGGCTATTTTTCTGGCCATCTCCTCATTGATGAGGGTTCCGTTGCTACCTACACCGGTCCTGATCCCACTCTTTGAGGCGTAAGAGGCGATCTCCAGAAAATCATCCCGGCATAGTGGTTCGCCGCCGTCGAGGACCAGAAGCCCGATCCCCCAGCCTGCCAGGTCATCGATGAGCCTGTGGGCTTCCTCAGTGGTGAGCTCATCGGGAGCCCCATCCTCGGTGGCCTCGCTGTAGCAATGCTTACAGGTCAGGTTGCACTTGGTGGTGATGCTATATGAGACTAGAAAGGGAGGCTTAACTTCCTTTTCGTTCATATCGGGTCAGTTTATAATTCGCGGCGATAGCATAAAGAAATAGAAAGGCACCCCTAAGTTCCATTTCATAATTTAAGCCATGCCGCAACCTCTCCAGGTAGCTGGCGCACCGTGCCGCTTTTCACCACGCAGAGGGGCAGCGACCCCAGGAAGGCAGCACCATAGTACTTCGATTTGATCCTGCGGTCAAGGACCACGATGGCCCCTCGGTCGCTCCTGGTGCGGATCAGGCGTCCGAAGCCCTGCTTGAACCTTAGAACTGCCTGGGGCAGGGCATATTCGTTGAAGGGGTCATCGAAAAGCTCGGAGCGGGCTACAAATACCGGGTCGGTGGGCACGCTGAAGGGAAGCCTCGCCATCACCAGCACGCTGAGCGCCTTACCCACCACATCAATGCCCTCCCAGAGGCTCGCGGTGCCCAGGAGCACGGCTCGGGGATTGGCTTTGAAGGCCTGGAGAAGCTGCCGGGGGGAGCCATCGAGCCCCTGCCCCAGGACAAGGATGTCCTCCCCCTGGAGCGGTGCACGGATCGCCTCATCGCTTGCCCGGAGCGCTGCATGGGAGGTGAAGAGAGCAAGGGTTCTTCCCCCGGTGGCACGACACAGGTCGATTAAAACCTGCGCCACCGCCTGCTGATAGCCCGGCCGGCCCGGCTCCGGAATGTCATCCGGGATATATACCAGCGCCGCGCCCATGTAATCGAAGGAGGAGCCCAGTAGGAGTTCGCTGGCGTCTTCAAGCCCCAGCCTTCCCTTGATATACCCGAAGTGGCCCTCGGTGCTTAACGTGGCGCTGGTGAGCACTACGCATTCCTTCCGTGAGAAGAGGTCCTCCTTAAGAACCGGCCCTACATGAAGCGGCGCTGCGCATAAGGCAAGGATATCGCCTCTTGATGAGAGCCAGTAGATCCTTTCGCTTTTTTCGCTCTCTCCGTCCCCCTGTTGATAGACTGCGGAGTTTATCCGCTGGCGCAGCTCCCCGCCGCGATAGATTAAGGACGAAAGCTCAACCATCAGGTTTTCATGGTCCAGAACATCGGATAAAGGCTCAAGCATCGCATAAAGGCGATTCAGCCCGGAATCGATCTCCCCCAGCGCCAGGCTCAGGTTCTCCGCGGCGAGTGCCACATTCTGCCATTCTGGCTGGCGGCGCACCGCCCTGGTAAGGCGCAGACGATGCTCATACTCCCCCCGATCCTCCGCATGAGCCTCCAGGAAACGCCAGAGGGCATCGAAGAACTCAAGTACGCGGTCTTGGCCGTGTTCGACAATGCGATGAATGCTTTGAGCTAACTCTTCTATCTCCTTCTGGCGAGATGGCGAAAGGGAACTCCCTCTGAAGTGGCCGACCAGCTCGAAAAGAAGCCCAGCATAATGCTCCCCCGCCACCCCTTCGCTTTTTTCGCTCAATAGATTTAGATAGCCACCCAGGTCGCGCTCCCTCACCTCAAAGCCCCATTGCTCCGTAGCCTCCTCCTCAAGATGGTGCGCCTCATCGATGATAAGATGGCTATATTCGGGCAGGACATTGCTCCCGCTGGCGATCTCGGAGAGTAGCAGGGCGTGATTCGCAATGATAAGATGAGCCCCCTCCGCCTTCCTCCTCGCCCGATAGAGGAAGCAATGCCCTCGCCTCTGATAAGGGCACCGGACTCCAAGGCAACTCTCTGCCTGGGCGCAGACACGATTCCAGATAGGGAGTTCC
>JAGMCC010000009.1 GCA_023129355.1 Dehalococcoidia bacterium
AGTCCTGCCGCGCCAACTTCAGCCCCATAATGGGGTTGTTCCGCCACCGCGGGGAGGGGATTCAGTCGCTATTCCCCGATAGGATAAATAAGCCTGCCTTAAGTGCGGTGGATCGCTACGGGGTGGCCTACGCGATGTGGGTAGTGACCGATGAGAAGGACATCGCCAGGGCCTGTGACTTCTTCGCCAATAAGACCCTCTACATTGCCGACGGGCATCATCGCTATGAGACAGCCCTCGCCTACAAGCAGGAGCAGCGCGCCGCCCACATATCCTATACTGGGGAGGAACCCTTCAACTTCGTGATGATGACCCTCACCGACTCCGAGGACCCAAATCTCATCATGCAGCCCACGCACCGCCTGGTGCGGGGGCTCAACACAAAAAGGCTGGCTCAACTGAAGGAGGAGCGGAGCGTCTATTTCGATGAGGAGTTGCTCTCTCCTTTACCCAACCCATCCAAAACCCTGAAAGGATGGACAGAAACCTTAAAGCAGCAGCGGGGGACAACATTCGGCCTTTATGGTCTCGAGAGACCGCGCCTCTGCCTGCTGAGGGCGAGACAGGGAATCATGCCCCCAGTCCAGCCAGGCGTGTTACAGGATTTGGATGTTTACATCCTTCATCGGGTGATTTTGCGCCAGATGCTGGGCATAGATAGCCCGGAAAGGGAGGAGGATTGCCTGGAGTATACTCGCGACGGTTTGGAGGCCCTCTCCCGGGTGGACGCGGGGGAGTATAAGCTAGCCATTCTGCTCAATCCGACCCCGATCTCCAGCGTCCTGGCGGTGGCTGACCAAGGAGTGAGGATGCCCCAAAAGTCCACCTACTTCCATCCCAAGACGCCCGCCGGTCTGGTGATTAACCCCCTCTAGGACGCTTTTTCGTACCCCACGGGCCTTCAATAGTTTTATCGAAAAAATCCGAAATGTACGGTGCTGCTACATACACCATAGCTGAGCTCAAACACCATTGATTAAGCGGATATACGATCTGAATACCATAAAAACTAATGCATTGCCACGAAAATAGAGCTACGTTCCATGTCATTCCGAACTTGTTTCGGAATCTCAAGGTTAATACGGGGATGCTGAAACTAGTTCAGCATGACAACGTGCTGGTTGTAACCAAATGTCGTTGCTACGAAAATGCCCTTATATGTCTGGATGAACCCTATACCCTTGTCATTCCCGCGCAGGCGGGAATCTAGACCGACCAATCTCTGGGTTCCTGCTTCCGCAGGAATGACAGACAAATATGGTGTAAACATGCCACATTTTCATCCTCCGTGGTTCTTGTTGCGACAGACATGACTTATTGCCATTCACACTGATATGAGCCTGTCTCACAAAGCAAAAGCTTGAATAAATTCCCTCTCTGGGCTGCCAAAATCGCTATCACAATATCATGATGGCCCAACTATTGGGCTTAAGATAAGCTTCCCAATATGCCTAATTCCCCACTGTAACGAGAAGGTCGTGTTTATGCAACAAGCTCTTATGTAGCTTAAAAGCTCGCTCTCATCTCACGGGCGACCGCTTCGGGCAGGGTCTCAATGACCCAAACATCGTAGAACCTTTCCATAAAACCGGCATCGCTGGTATAAACGGGCTGAAAAAGCGGCCTTGAGATTATGCGGGCACTCAGCCAGTAATGATCCGGGCGCTGCTTGAGGGGTGCCGAGTAGGTGATCAAGTTGAAGGAGTTTACCCCCATCCCTTTGTAGCAATGCAATATTTTCACAATAGCGGCAGCGAAATCCCTCGTTTGCCTTTCATCCAAATCCGCCAGATTGCCCACCCCCTTAAATATCATCTGAACCTCCCTGTTCCCCCGAGGGGCGTAGCTGGCAATGACCGCCAAAGAATCGTTCTCCCCGATATACCGCTCGCCAGTCTCCCTCTCCACCTCGATTAACTCCCGCCAATAATTTCTACCATGCCTGCGGAAATACTCCTCGCTTTCCCCCAAGAGTCTCCCCAGTTCCGGCGTCGGGGCGCGATCCACAACTATTTGCACATGGGGATGGACTATGCTGGCCCCGCTGGGCGGCAGATGATTCCAGATCCACACCGGATATTTGGCTTCTTCGTCCTTTTGATGCACTAAAACAATATATTCCCTTGATGCAATAATGTTATCCACAAGCATCTCCGTGGTAAATTCGTCCAGCTCGAGAAAATGCCTCTCCGACAAAGTGGCCACGGCATGGTATTCCGCAAAGGGGTATAGATTGGGGAAGAGTAAGCATTCCCCCCTTTTTATCCTACCTTCCGGGAACAGCTTGGGTGAGAATTTTGGTGTTCTCTGCACAATATTTTCCGGGCAAAAGAAGCAGCCAGCCCTTGTCCTCTCGATCACCTCCTTCACCTTCACCTCGCCCCCCTGTGCCTGCCTCGCCCTTTCTGCTCTGGCCACATTGATTCTGCTCTGGGAACCTGTCAAGGGGTCCTCCCGATACTCAATTAGCTGAACCTCGCTCTCAAATTGAACCAGAGGACTTAGAATTTCCGTACTTTTTATCTCTTTTCGAAACTCCATCGGGCACCCCTATGATGAGAAATGGCTAGTTATTATACCATATCGCCGCTCCTGTAAAGGTTAATCTCATAGAACCCTTCGTGTAGTCTAGAAGGGTAGGTGTACACAGGGTTGACAGGGGGGTAGTGCTATGATAGAGTTTCGCAGAATAGAGGGAAACCCTGATAAGGAGGTAGAATATGAGGCTGGTTGTTATAGGATTAGGACAGTGTGGCAGCAGAATCGCTGATGAGTTTGCCAGGATGGGCAAGAGGGCAACATCTCGCCGGCGTATTCAGATAATCACCGGCGTCTACGCAGTGAATACCGATCAAGTCGACTTGACCGGACTGAAAACCATAAAGCCCGATTTCCACCATCGCATAATTATCGGGGGTCGAAGGACCAGTGGTCATGGCGTGGGCAAGATAAACGAGCTTGGCGCGGCGATCGCAAGGAGCGACAAGGACAAGGTGGTCGATGCGATAAGAACCGGGTCAAGGTTTTATGAGACCGATGCCTTTTTACTCACTGCCGGTGCTGCTGGCGGCACAGGCTCGGGAGCACTGCCCATAATCTGCGATACGCTGAAGGAAAGATACCCGGACAAGCCGGTTTATACCCTTATCGTCCTCCCCTTTGCGCATGAAGAAAGCTCAGAGGAAAGATGCGTCTACAATACAGCTACATGCCTTAAATCCGCCTACTCGGTCGCCGATGCGGTATTTCTTGCCGACAACCAGCGATATCTCAAAAAGGATGCCAACCTGCTAAACAATATGGAGAAGATCAATCAGCAAATAGTGAGGCCTTTCCTCGATTTACTTTGCGCCGGTGAGGAGGTAAGACGAAGGCATGTTGGAGCGAGGACCGTCGATGCCGGGGACATAATGCAGACACTGGAAGGCTGGACCATAATAGGCTTCGGTAAATCGGACCTATCCTTCATCAGGCTACCTTTTCAAAGGACGCGAAGCTTCAAGAAAAAGAGTAGAGAAACCCTCAGAGGAATAGAGGCTATGGGCCAGGCACTGAGTGAGCTTTCCGCGTTCTGTAGTCCCAGTGATGCGGGAAAGGCTTTATATCTACTCTCCGCCCCAGCCAGGGAGATGAATGTGGACCAGGTCAAAGAGCTGGGGGAGATTATGAAAGAGATAGCACAGGATGCCGTGATCAGGAGTGGCGACTATCCCAGAAACAAGGCCGAGGTCAGCGTAACGGTGATCCTCTCCCAGCTTAGAGACGTACCGAGGGTAAGGGAAATTTATAAGAAAGTAACGGAGTCTGCCACTTCGATAAAGCAGAGACAAAAGGAGGCGGAGCAAAAGCTTAGAGAGATGGCCAAAGCCTCAGAAGGTATACCTACCCTATTATAGTTCTCTCCTTCAATATAGCTATAAAAGCGTCATCTATTCTGTGACCTTGATTCCTATAGCCTGGTAGCCCTCTGACCAGCATCTCCCGTCATCCTCTCTTCCCGCGGTTCCTGGTAGGGAGCAACTCCGCGACCTGTGCTGAGAGAGCATCTCTGCTAAAGGGTTTTTCAATCACCCCATCGATGTCCGGCAGTTCCTCATGGTCAAGTTGCACCCCCCAGCCGGTGATAAGCATCACTGGCGTCTCGGACTTCATCTCTTTGACAGCCCTGGCAACATCGCGTCCCGATATGTCAGGCATCCCCAAGTCAGTGATTACCAGCCCATAATCGCCCTTCTTAAAGGCGCTAAGCGCCTCCTCCCCACTGGTAACCACCGTTACCCGGTGACCTAGCTGTTTGAGCATGAGCCCTAGAATCTCACTGACCTCCGGATCGTCATCGGCCAGGAGTATCGTGGCACGCTTGATAGTGGGAGGCTTACGCTCAGGGCGCGATCTCGCTTCGACACCGTCGGCCACGGGCAACCTGATATAAAAGGTGGCTCCCTTCCCCTGGGTGCTTTCAACCTCGATGTTCCCGCCATGCCTGGTAACAATACCATAGGACACACTCAGCCCCAGCCCGGAGCCCGCAGGGGCTCTAGTGGTGAAGAAGGGGTCGAAGAGCTTCCCCTTTATCTCATCAGGGATGCCCACGCCGGTATCGCTAACGGAAAGAACCACCAAGCTATTCTCCTGCTCGCTCTTAACCGTGATCTTGCCCCCCTCAGGCATGGCATCCATGGCGTTGAAGATAATATTCACCAGTGCCTCTCTAAGCTCCGCCGCGTCCCCTGCCACAGGAGCCACCTCATTCAACTCAGTGCCAATCTCGATGGTTACACCCTCCGTCTCCTCGAGCTTTACCCGGCGGGATTCCACCATCTCTAAGGCACCTTCTACCAATTGATTCAGGTTCACCGCTTCGAAAGCACGAGACGCCCTCACCCCAGCGAAGTCCTGGAGTCGCCGCACTGTCTTAGCGGCATCGAGAGCGGTCTGCTCTATGACCCGAACGCTCTTTATCATCTTGTCGCCTTCCTCATCCTCCAAAGCCAACTGGGCCCGGCCCAGGATGATGGCTAAGATGTTATTGAAGTCATGAGCCACCCCACCAGCCATCTCGCCCAACGCCCTCAACCTCTCCGACTGCACCATGTAATCCTGTGCCGCCTTAAGCTCATCGTAGGCTCTCTCCAGCTCCGCTTCGTGTTCCTTCACCTGGATAAATAACCTGGAGTTCTCTATAGCTGCGGCTATCTGGGCCGCCACCTGCTCCAGGATCTCCCGCTCCCTCTCGCCATAGGCATTGGGATGCCGGCTGATGAGGTGAAAGGTGCCAAGGACATCGCCCTTTGAGAAGAGGGGGACGCGGATCGCTGACCTCAACCCGCTCCTCAGATGTCCCTCATCGATGGGGAATTGCACCCCCTGGGCAAAATCTGTTTCAATGTTGGTCCGCCTGTTTTCCATAACCCATGCTGTGGCTGTCCCCGCTAAGGGCACAGTGCCCCCCTCGCCCACCCCCGTCTCCCCCTCGGTGGAGACTGCTAAGAATCTCAACCTATCCCCCTCCACCAGGGTGATGCTAGTGAGGTCAAAATCGATAATCTTTTTAATCTCGGTGGTAAAGGCCTGGTATGTCTCCCTGATATCCAGGCTGGAGCCGATGATGCTGGATAACTCGCTGGTCACCGCCAGCCGCTGCGCCTTCTCCCTGACCCCCTGGTAAAGGTTAGCGTTCTCAATGGCGACCCCCGCCTGGTCAGCGAGAATCCTCAGCGGCTCTATCTCCACTTCGGTGATCTCCTCCCGCTCGGTGAAAGCAACGATGCTGCCCATATACTTATCCCTGGCAAAGAAGGGCACGATTACCATTGTCTTCGCCCCGATGAGCTCCTGCACGGCATTACATTCATCCCTGGTGAACTGGGGCTCGGCTATCTCATAAAGGTGGTGCGCGATCACCCCTCTACCCTCCAGCACTTCATCCAGAGCATGGCTATACCCTTTAATAACTGGAAACTCCATCTCGGTCCATGTCTGGTCCACGGCCCGCTCCACTTCGCCGACCACTCTCGATTCCTCTCCCGGTTCCACTTTGGTGGAATACACCGTTGCCCGATGAACATTCCTCTCCTCGTCCACTACAAACATCAACGTATGGCCGAATCCCAGGTTAACCACCACGCCATCTGAGACCTGCTGCAATACCTCACTTATTTCCAGAGTGCTCTGGATGGTGGCAGTTACCTTTTGCAACGCCAGGAGCTGATTTGTTCTTTGCTCCAGTTGCTCCTTCCTCTTTACTAGCACCTCCTCCATGCGCTTGCGCTCGGTGATATCCACGGTAACGATCCCCAGGCCATCACCTACCTTGAAAGCCCTCACTTCCAGATATACATCTCCATGTTTGGGGTAAGGAACAACGTCCTCAACGAAGAATGGCTTCCCGGTCTTGATAACTTTCAGATACTGATCGTATCTACCCCTTTCTTTAATATTTGGTTCCAGTTCCAGCATGCTTTTCCCGATGAAATCCTCTTTCTTAGCCTCAGCAGGAAGATGAATCAATGGATATCTCAATGAAGCTTCATTGAGATCAACCAGGTTGAGCTCTGAATCCCAAATGGTGAAGAAGTCGGTTGCCGACTCCATAAAGCGGCGCAGCTTTTCCTCACTTTCCCGCAGCGCCTCCTCCGCCCGCTTGCGCTCGGTGATGTCAATAGCAATCCCCAGGAGACCAATAACTTTGCCATCGACATTACGAACCGGTATCTTGCTGGTTTGAGCCCATCTGGTTCCTTCTGGTGTGGTGAAAGGTTCAATAATACCAATTTTGGGCTGAACATTTTCTATTACTTCCCTGTCGTCTCTTTTCATATCCTCGGCCTGTTTGGGATAAAGGTCTTCTGTTGTCTTACCCAGTACTTCCTCATATGTCAGGCCCAGGGTATTAACAAACATATCATTACAACGGATTATCCTATCGTTTGTATCCTTGTAAAAGACAAGTCCCGGCATAGTACGTATGAGTGTATCTAATTCCATTTCGCTTTGGCGCAGAGCCTCCTCCGCCCGCTTGCGCCCGGTGATGTCCCTACTTACGGCCACAAATCCTGTCGGTTTGCCGTTCCCATCTTTCATTATGGCTGTGTTCATCGCCACAAGAATTGTACTGCCATCCTTGGTGATGATATGATACTCTTGATTTTCGACGTATCCCCTTTCCAGTACCTCTTTCGCACTTGCAATCGCTTTCTCCCGGTCTTCAGGAGCGATAAGATCATAAGCATTTTCCCCAACTAAATCCCCTTCGTCGTCAGTGCCGCACATTTTCAGGGTAGCTTCATTTACTTCAATTATTTTTGCCTCCAAATCACTAATTACCACGCTATCGTTTGACATCCTTACCGCGTTAGATAGACGGATCAATTCCTCCTCCGACCGCTTGCGCTCGGTGATATCGCGGACAATACCTCGAAACCCGATGGGCTCACCTTCTGAATTCCGTTTCAGGGAAACGGAGGCTTCAACAAATCTCTTTGTGCCATCCTTTCTCATGATCTCCCAACCGAATTCTTTAGTAGGTTTCCCAGTGGTGTATACTCGATTGAATGCCTTAAACACTTTCTTGGAATTCTCTTTATCCATGTACTGCCTATTATTCATACCCATCATTTCGTATCTGGGATATCCGATTATTCCACACAAAGGATCGTTGAAGAAAGTGAAGTTTCCGGCAATGTCTACTTCAAAGTAACCCTCTTCGATGTCTTCGAGAACGGTCCTGTATTTCTCCTCGCTCTCCCGCAGCGCCTGTTCCATGCGGTCGTGCTCGCGGCGCATCTCTGCTTCGCTCAACTCCCGTTCAACAACAGGGACGAGTCGCGCTAGATTGCCTTTTATGACATAGTCATGGGCGCCGGCTCGCATTGCTGCCACCGCCGCCTCTTCGCCGATGGCGCCGGAGACGATTATGAAGGGCAGGCCGAGCCCTTTTTCTCGCACCATTGTCAGCGCTGCATCCAAACTGAAGTGCGGCATGGCGTAATCGGAGAGAACGATATCCCATGTCTGCCTATTGAGCGCCGTATTCATGGCTTCGGGTGTGTCGACCCGTTCTGACGTCGGGTCGTAGCCGCCACGCCGCAGCTCATGCAGCATTAATACAGCATCGTCTTCCGAATCCTCAACGATCAATACGCGAAGTGGTGTGCTCATCTAAGCAGTCCTCACCTTTAAGCCATCTCTACCTTCGGCGGAGCAACGTTCAATACCAGCCAGTACAGCCCCAGTTGCTGTACCGCTTTACGGAATTGGACGAAGTCCACAGGTTTACGAATGTAGCTATTGGCGCCCAAGTTGTAGCCCCGAGTCAGGTCACGCTCCTCTCTCGATGAGGTGAGTATGACAACGGGGAGGAGTTTTGTCCGCTTGTCGGCGCGGATGCGTCGCAATACCTCCAGACCATCCATCTTGGGCAGCTTCAAATCCAGCAGAGTAAGCTGCGGCGTAACGCTGGTATCACGACCAGAGTAGCTGCCCTTACCAAACAAATAATCGAGCGCTTCGACCCCATCGCGTGCCACCACTATTTCGTTCAGGATGTTGCTTTTCTCGAGTGCACGCAAGGTCAGCACCTCGTCATCGGGGTCGTCCTCCACCAGCAGGATGATTTTGTTTTCCATTTGGCACCTCTTTCGTAGTTAAAGTGTGAAGTAAAATGTAGCACCTTGCCCCACTGCGCTTTCAGCCCAGATTTTACCGCCGTGGCGATGAATTATGCGCTGTACTGTAGCCAGGCCGATTCCAGTGCCCTCGAATTCGTTGTGTGAATGCAGGCGCTGGAAGGCACCGAATAGTTTGTCAGCATATGCCATGTCGAAGCCAACGCCATTGTCGCGCACAAAATACGCAGGTTGGCCGTTGGTTTCAGCATAGCCGAATTCTATCCTGGTACGTCCCCGTTTCTTGGCGAACTTCCACGAATTGCCGAGTAGGTTCTCCAGCGCCACACTTAGGAGTTGCGCATCGCCTTTAGCCGCCAAACCCGGGGCGATGGTGAACTCCACGTCGCGTTCCGGTTGGCTCTGCCGAAGCTCCATTGCGATCGTCTGCGCCAGCGCACTGAGATCGACCGTTTCATAGTGCATCTTGCCGCGTGTCACACGTGAGAGATTTAGAAGATCATCAATAAGTTCCGCCATGCGCTGGCTGGCTGAGCGCACGCGCTGGAGGTAGTTCTTGCCTTCGTCATCCAGCCTGTCGGTATAGTCTTCCAACAGCACCTGGCTGAAGCCGTCGATGCTGCGCAAAGGGGCCCTTAGGTCATGTGACACCGAGTATGCAAAGGCTTCCAGTTCCTTGTTGACCGCCTGTAGTTGCACGGTTCGTTCAACGACTCGCTGCTCAAGCCCTTCATTCAGCTTGCGAACTTCTTCCTCCGCCTGCTTGCGCTCGGTGATGTCGCGCATATTGAGAACAATACCCCCCACTGCCGGATCATCAATAAGATTGTTGCCTACTACCTCAAAGATACGCCACCTACCGTCTTTGTGCCGATAACGAAACTCTGTATGTACAGTGGGAATCTTGTTCTCGAACAATTGAAGGAAGGCCTCCGCCACTTCCGAAATATCGTCGGGGTGACAATACTGTAAGGGATCCTTGCCAATCCTGTCTTTTGCTTTGCGTCCCGTCATACGCCCCATTGATGGGCTTTGGTAACTTATGGTTATGTCGGGGTTCACAATCACGATGGCGTCTTGAGCGTTTTCAATGAGCGCCCGAAACTGTTCCTCACTCTTTCGCAGCGCCTCCTCCGCCCGCTTGCGCTCGGTGATATCCCTCCACACCACAGCGTAGCTAGGTTTGCCTTCATAGGTGATCTCCCTCATGCTAGTCTCGACGGGAATCCTTCGCCCGGCTTCTGTCAGATACACGTATTCCTGAATAGGGTGTACTTTCCCTCCGCCCGTGAGCGTTTCATAGGTTTGCCTTGCCTGCTCCTGCGACTCAGGAGCTAAAAATCTCCAGTAATCCTCCCCAATTAGCTTCTTCACAGGTATTCCTATAACCTCAGCGCATCTTCTATTGGCATACCTTATCCGCCCACCACGGAATACCAAATAGCCCTCTTCCATGTGATCCACCAAAGCCCGGTATTTTTCCTCCGATTCCCGCAGTGCCTCCTCCGCCCGATCGCGCTCGGTGATGTCCATGAAGTTTCCCAAGGCTGCTCGCCTTCCCAGGTACTGGATGGGAACAACCGTCTCCATGATCCACCTGACCTCACCCTCTTTGTTAACAAACTGGTATTCATACGGGATAGAACGCTCTCCCTTCAACATCTTCACAGCATTTTCTCTGACCCTATTCCTCTCGTCCGGGAAGACAAAACTCAAGGAATCCATGCCTAACAATTCATCTTCACTGTAGCCTGCATATTTCTGGAACTGGGCATTGACGAACTGAAATTTTCCGTCTTGGACAACGTAGATGCCAATCGGTGAGCTACTGGTTAAGCTTTTAAACAGCTCCTCCGCCTGCTTGCGCTCGGTGATGTCCCTTATAACGCTAATGAATCCCGATGGATTTCCGGTGCTATCACGCAGCAGAGAGCCGCTGGCCTCAGCATCAAATTCTCTCCCGTCCTTGCCCACAAACGTATACTCCCTTGCGGCACCATACCCCCCATCTACTGCCTTCATCATATCCTCAACGGCCTTAGCACGGTCTTTCTCAGCAATAAACTGAAGGCCGTTTCTCCCAATAAGCTCTTCCTTACAGCCGTACCCTGACATGCGAAGCAACGCCTCATTCGCTTCTACAATATTGCCTTCCAAATCAGTGACGGTAATCCCCTCGCCAATAGCTTCAAACATAAAACGTAGTTTTTCCTCCGACTCTCGCAGCACCTCTTCAGCCACCTCACGCTCGGAAGGGATAACCTCCCTATTATGAAGGCGATGGCTGGCCATCAAGCTATTTCCTTTCCTTTTGTCATATTTATGAAAGCTATGAAAACGTCTGTTATTTCGGGGTCAAACTTTGCGCCCTTCCCCTCTAGCAGCCTAGCGACAGCTTCCTCTTTAGAGAGCGCTGGTCGCCAAGGGCGAGGGGATATCATGGCATTATAGGCATCGCATAGAGACACCACTCGGAGGCCGCTAGTTATTTGCTTACCCGAAAGACCATCCGGGTAGCCGCTGCCATCCAAGCGTTCATGATGATGCCTTACAATGTAGCTAGCCTCCGATAGGAAGCGCAGCGGGCTCAGCATCTCTCCGCCGATCACCGGGTGAAGTTTTATCATATCCCACTCTTGAGGGGTAAGTTCGCCAGTCATATTCAGAATCGACCCGCTGACCCCGAGCATCCCGATATCGTGAAGCATGGCCCCCTGCTTTATTGTCCTTATCTCCGCTTCGCTCAGGGAAATCCGTGACGCTAGCTGCTCGCTGAACTCAGCTACCCTCTTCATATGGCCCGGGGTACAGAGACCCCTGCCCTCAACCCAGGAGGCTATGGAGCAAAGCACGCGAAATGAGCTATCCTCCAGCTCAGTGAACAGTTGACGACTCTTTATCAAGGCACCAGTCTGAGTGGCAAGGATGGTCAGTAGCTCCAGATCCCCCTCACCAAGTAACACTGGTGCTCCCTCTCGAAAGACATTAAACAGCCCGAGGACCTCGCTATCGCACCTTATCGGGAGCACCAGTATCTCCACGTCTTTGGCATTAGGAGGCAAGAAGCCGCGATCGGGTAAGCGGAGAGGAACCCGCTGAAGAAGGGGGTGCTGTTCCATATCAGTAAAAAGTATCGCTTCCTCCACGTCCTTAATCCAAGACCTGATGCCTCTTTCGAGCAATGCGTTGGCTAATCGGGCGACAAGCTCCCATGCCCCAACAGCGGAAGCGATCACCAAACCGCGATCCAAGCTATCGAAAAGGAGGATGGCACCCCCACTGGACTTTGTCTGACTGATCCCGCTGTTGAGAATAAATTTCAGTACCTCACTCTGATCCTGGTTTTTTATCATGGATTGGCTTACCTTATACAGCCCAACCAGCTCTTTGAGCCGGCTGTTCTCATCGGCAAGCCTCTTTCGCTCTAAAGCCTTGGCCACGGCAGTGCAGATCTCCGTGCGATCGAAGGGCTTAACGATGTAATCATATGCCCCCTGTTGCATTGCTGCCCGCGCCGTTTCAATACTGCCGTAAGCGGTGACGAGCACGAGCACGGTATCCGGGCTCTCCTCCTGAAATGCTTTAATTAGCTCCAGACCCCCCATATGGGGCATAATAATATCGGCCAGAAGCAAATCAAAGGACTGGTGCACTAGCTGCAAGGCTTCTTCCCCACTGCCCACAGCCACTACCTCATACCCGTCACGGTCAAGGATATCCTTCATCATCTCCAGCTCCGCAGGCTGGTCATCAACAATAAGAATTTTGTCCTGTTTCATCACTCACCAATCCCATAGAGCAATATTTAGCTGATTACCAACTACTTAACATCCTTCAGCAGCCTTGCCATCTCATCCGTAAGAACTTGCTTGCTGAACGGCTTGGCAATAACCCCATCGACGCCGCTTTCATTCCTCTGCTCGCTATCAAGCTGAACCCCCCATCCGGTGATAAGAACCACCGGCGTACCTGGGCTCTTCTGCTTGACCGCTTTAGCAACCTCCCAGCCTGAGATATCGGGCATTCCCAGGTCGGTAATTACCAGGTCATAGTCGCCCTGCTCAAACCGGGTGATGGCCTCCTGTCCCTGAGAAACTACCGTTACCTCGTTCCCAATCTGGTCGAGCATCAATTCGAGAACTTCGCTGACCTCGGGATCGTCATCGACCAACAGTATTTTCGCCTTCCTTGGAGAAGAAGGGGAACCGGGGGAAGACTCGTTTTTCATCACTTCACCTCCTAGCGGCAACCTAATATAAAAGGTAGACCCACTGCCCAGGCTGCTTTCCACATCGATGTTTCCGCCATGCCTGGTGATAATACCATAGGTTATACTAAGCCCCAGACCCACGCCATCAGGGCCTTTGGTAGTAAAGAAGGGATCGAAAATATTAGCTATCATCTTATCTGGAATGCCGACACCGGTATCGGCAACAGAGAGAATCACCTGGTTATCCTCCTGCCACGCTTTGATGGTCAGCTTACCCCCCTCAGGCATAGCATCCACGGCATTAAAGATGATATTGAGCAGTGCCTCCCTCAGCTCCGCTGTGTCTCCCCACACCGAGTTTACCGTATTCAAGTCTACGCCAACCTCTATATCCACGCCGTCTTTTTCCCTGCTTTCCCTCAAGCGGGGCTCCGCCATCTGTAATGCGCTCCTCACCAAATGGCTCACATCGACCTGGTCGAAATCCGTATCCGTTCTCACCCTGGTAAACTCCTGAAGCCGGCGCACCGTCTTGGCCGCATCAAGGGCTGCTTGCTCGATTGCGTGCAGACTTTTCTTGAGCCTTGGATCCTCTACACTATCCAGAGCCAACTGCGCCCGACCCAAAATGACGGACAAGACGTTGTTGAAGTCATGGGCCACCCCTCCCGCCATCTCACCCAACGCCCTGAGCTTCTCCGACCGCACCATATAATCCTGGGCCACGTTCAGCTCCTCGTAAGCTCGCTTCGCCTCCTCGCAAGCTCGCTTCGCCTCCTCATAAAGTAGCGCGTTCTTGATCGCCACTGCCACCTGGCCCGCAATCTGCTCCAGGACGATTCTCTTCTTCTTGTCTTCGTAGGAATTGGGGTGACGGCTGGTCAGGTTCAGGGTGCCGAATACCTCCCCCTTGTAGAAGAGCGGCACCCGGATCGCCGACCTCAGCCCGTCCCGCAGATGGGTTTCATCCACAGGGAACTGCCTCTCCTGGGCAAAGTCGTTCTCGACGTTAGTGCTCCTATTTTCAATAACCCACGCCGCAACCGACTTCTTAAGGGGAATGGTGACCCCGGCACTCAACTCTGTGGGCACCTCCGAAGACACGGCCAGAAACCTCAGGTTGTCTCCCTCGGGTAATGCAATGCTGATGCGGTCAAAATCGACCAGATTTCTTAACGCTGCGGTAAAGGTATCATATACATCCGTCATATCCAGACTCAATCCAATAGCCCTGGTCAGCCTGTTTACCATGTCCATCCACTCCGCCCTATCCTTAGTTTCCTGGTATAGTCGCGTATTCTCAATAGCGACCGCCGCCTGATTGGCTATAGTGTAAATGAACTCCAGCTCGTCAACGCTGTACATCTTCTGTGAGCGTTTTGAGCCGATCAAGATCACCCCGATCAGGTTATCCTTGACCTTCACCGGAACCAGCACCCTGGTTTCCAGTTCCGCCAATTGCTCCCGCTCCAATTTCCACATGGCACGAAGCTGGGGCACCCGCTCCAGGTCCTCCGCAGTTAAGCAGCGATCTGCTTTAGCCAGGTATGCTACCGCCGGGTTGTCGCTCTCCAGATGCATCTGGCTCACTGCTGTGTCGTCGTAGCCCCGCAGCGCCCGGGGCAGGTATCGCTTTTCCTCCTCATCCAATACAAACAAGCCGCCTTTTCCTACGTCCATCGTTCGCATCAGGTTGTCAATGAGCCAGCTTGCCTGTTTCTCAAGGTCAGGCATGTTGCTCAGGGCGCGGCTGGTGCTCTTGAGGACATGCCGGTAATCGCTGTGCTCACCAGCGAATATCCCACCCATCGACCCTCGCACCAACCGATACAGCAGCGGGATGATGATGGCAAGGAGGAACGTTACACCGACCGCCAGGCCCCAATTCATCAGATAAAAAGCATCACTGGCGGCTAGCCAAGCTATGCCTACCAGAAGGAGAATGCCGGCGATAATCAGGGTTTGGATAGCATAACGCAGCCCGCCTCTGAAGACGACATTAATATCGAGAAGCCTATATCTAAGAATAGCGTGTGAGAGCAGGCAGGCATTGATCACGTTGCCTGCATGGTCAATGGGGTACCACTTCCATCCAGGGAGTAAGGTTGTGAGTGAGAGCACGCCGGCGATGATTATACCCGCTAGTGGGTAGGCGATCCGGTTGCGGGTAAAGGGATCCTTTTCCTTGCGATATCCCTGTACCAAATTGAACAGCGATGCTGCGGTAAAGGCAAAGGCAACGGTCATCATAGCATAGGTAGCCATCCCCAGCTCAAGATGATAGGCCCCTTCACTCCAGTAGGCACTCTCTACAATATAACCCTGGGTGGCTGTAATAGCCGCCACAATGCACAGGCCATAGCCCAGGAAGAGCCATAACCTGGGAACAGATCTGCCAAGGAAGAGGCGCACAAAATGAAACAGGGCCACAGAGGCAAAAACGCCGCTCACACTCAAAAATCTATTCCACAAAAGGGGATCTATATTGGCAGGATTGGCGTGAATCATGAAGGAGCCAAAGCTCCACATCATGAGC
>JAGMCC010000090.1 GCA_023129355.1 Dehalococcoidia bacterium
AATTTCACCCTCACCTAGCCTCTCCCGTCGAGGGAGAGGGGGAAATTAAGAATATCATTGCGACCCCCGCAAATTTCTCCCTCCCCTGGCGGGAGGGAGTCAGAGGGAGGGGGCTACTTACGAAATGAAGAAAGGCGAAGATCAAATACGCTTTGTTCGCAATCTTCGCCGCAGACAAACAGAGGCTGAAAAGCTGCTGTGGGCGAGATTAAAGAGTAGACAGGTGGCAGGTGTAAAGTTCCGCCGGCAGCAATCCATAGGCCCATATATTGTTGATTTCGCAAGTTTTGAAAGGAAACTCATCGTTGAAATTGACGGTGGTCAGCATAACGTGAAAGAAGCTAGGGAGAAGGACGAGGAAAGGACAGCGTGGCTGAAAGAGAGGGGTTACAGGGTTTTGAGGTTCTGGAACAATGACGTTATGATGAACACGGAGGGAGTGCTGGAGAGGATAAGTGAGGCTCTGGGCTGAGTTTTCACCCTCACCCTATCCCTCTCCCGTCAAGGGAGAGGGGAAATACTGGAAATACCATAGAATGTGATTGTGACCCCCGCAAATTTCTCCCTCCCCTAGCGGGAGGGAGTTAGAGGGAGGGGAAATATTAAGAATGTGATTGCGAGGACCCCGACTTGTCGGGGGACAAAGCAATCCCAGGGCAAGACTGAGGTTCGAAAAAAGGCGGCAACCAGGAAGCTCGGATTGCCTTATAGAGCCAGATCAGCCCAAAGGAGAGAACCGTAAAGTTCGAAAAAAGATGCGCATTTTTCTTGATACGGCAAACATAGAGCACATCCGACATGCTGCCAGGCTGGGGGTCATCAGTGGCGTGACCACAAATCCCACCCTGGTTGCCAGGGAAGGGGCCGGTGACCTTAAGGCAGCGGTCCTTGAGATATGTTCCATTGTTCCCGGCCCCATCTCTGTAGAGGCGCTTAGCCTAGATGCCGAAGGGATGAAACAGGAGGCACGGGAGCTTTCCTCATGGCATGAGAACATCGTAGTCAAGATACCGGTATCGGAGGCGGGGCTGGAGGCAATAAGCGTACTCTCCGGGGAGAACATCAAGACCAACCTCACCCTTTGCTTCTCCTCAAATCAGGCGCTTCTCGGTGCCCTTGTGGGAGCCACCTATGTCAGCCCCTTCGTGGGACGGCTGGATGATACCGGTCATCAGGGGATGGCGGTAGTTGAAGATGCGGTGGAGCTCTTCAGTCGTTACAATCTTACCACCCAGGTAATTGCCGCCAGCCTCCGTCATCCCCTTCACACAATCGCTGCGGCCAAGGCAGGGGCTCACATTGCTACCATCCCCTACAGCGTGCTGATGCAGATGATTCGTCATCCCCTCACTGACATCGGCATCGCCCGCTTTGCCGAAGACTGGAAGAAGGTTATTAAACAATAAGATTGCTTCGCGCCGCTCCACAATGACAGCCGGGCTTTCATTGTGGTTGCGATGACCCCGACTCGGGCCGAAGTGTCGGCCGATCTGTCGGCCTCTGGCGACGAGGCGATCCCTGGGGGTAAAGTGAAGGAGAGAGAGGTAATGAGAAAATGAGTATCAATATTACGGAACTGGAATCGAAGACGCGTGAGGAGCTGCTAGAAATAGCCAAGGAACTGGGCATCACTGGCTACACCGCGCTGAAGAAGCAGGATCTGGTCTTGAGGCTTCTCCAGGCAAGCGCCGAGCTTCAGGGAAATCTCTTTGGCGGCGGTGTGCTGGAGATCATGGATGAAGGTTACGGTTTCCTACGCCAGGACAACCTCAGGCCCGGGGCCAGCGACGTTTACGTCTCCCAATCCCAGATTCGGCGCTTCGGGCTGCGGACCGGCGACGCGGTCACCGGCCAGATGAGGCTGCCCAAGAACGGGGAGAGGTACTATAGCCTGTTGCGTATCGAGGCGGTTAACGGCATCGACCCGGAGCAGATAAAGAATCGCCCCCACTTCAATTCACTGACCCCGACCTTCCCCGACAGGTTCATCAACCTGGAAACCACCTCCACCAATCTCGCCACCCGCCTGTTGAACCTGATCGCTCCCATCGGTCGCGGGCAGCGGGGGCTCATCGTCTCCCCACCCAAGGCAGGGAAAACCATGCTGCTCAAGCACATCGCCAATGGCACCGCTGCCAATTACAATGACATCCATCTCATGATCTGCCTCATCGGGGAGCGTCCCGAGGAGGTCACCGATATGAAGCGCTCAGTGAAGGGGGAGGTCATCAGCTCCACCTTCGACGAGCCGGTGGAGAACCACACCAAGGTAGCTGAGTTAGCCCTGGAGCGGGCTAAGCGCCTGGTGGAGAACGGGAAGGACGTGATGATCCTCCTCGATGGCATCACCCGCCTCACTCGCGCCTACAACCTCGCCCTGCCCCCCAGCGGGCGCACCCTCTCCGGTGGCATCGACTCGGTGTCCCTCTACCCCCCAAAGCGCTTCTTTGGCGCGGCCCGCAACACAGAGGGGGGAGGCTCACTAACCATCATTGCTACCTGCATCATCGATACCGGGAGCCGAATGGACGAGGTTATCTATGAGGAGTTCAAGGGGACAGGGAATATGGAGATTCATCTCGACCGCAAGCTCGCGGAGCGCCGCATCTTCCCCGCCATGGACATCCTGCGAAGCGGCACACGCCGTGAGGAGCTACTGCTGAATGAGCAAACGATGCAAAAGGTGTGGCTGCTCCGCCGAATGGCGAACCTGGTAGCCGGCAACTCCCAAAGTCCCACAGAGGCTACTGAGCGGGTTCTGGAGAGATTAGCCAAGACCCCATCCAACGCTGAGTTCCTTGCCACCCTGTCCAAGGAGATGTAACCGTGAGGTCTTACATTCTCAAAGTCGAGCTTAGCCAGGATGAAGATGGGCGCTGGAATGCTGCCGTTCCTGCTTTGCCCTCTTGTTATACATGGGGCAATACCAAAGAAGAGGCTTTGGCCTATATTCAGGACGCGGTGCGGTGCTGCGTGGAGGATATGATCGCCCACGGCGAACCGGTGCCAGAGGACGTTGAAGTGATTGAGGCGCCTGTGGTGAGTATCACCCTTTTAGCGCTAAGCTTCGTAATATCAAGGCTCGGCAGATTATTGCTGCTCTGGAGAGGGATGGCTTCCAAAAAACGCGTCAGACTGGTAGCCACGCCATTTATCGACGGGGCCACTGCAGGGTAATGGTGGCGATTCATGCTCCAGGTGCAACCATCCCGATAGGCACCTTAAACAGGATAATTGCCGACGCAGGGTGGACCGAAGAAGACTTACGGCGGCTAAAGTTAATTAGGTAGTCGCTTATTGGCTCCGGTTCATCGCTGCGCTACTTGACAAATCGTTAAATAGCCTTATACTATTTTTCGAACTTCATAGACCCAGACTAGCTTAAAAAGGTGGACCTTAAAGTTCAAAAGTGGACTTTAAAGTTCGAGAAGGGTATTGACAAATAGAGTTTTTATGTTTAAGATAACACAACGTACCGCCGCACTGCAGGCGTATTGTTTTGCTATAGTAGGAGGGGATAAAGAGCAGGGAGCGGCGGTGATGAGTGGCATTGCTGGTAATTATGGAAACTGGGGAATATGGCTCATGGGAAGCTAGCTCCGATGTGTTCGGGTTAGCTTCTATTTTTACATTTTAAGGCCCATATTTGGGCCCATTGCGAGGGGAAGAGCCCCGATATTAGAGGTGGCAAACAGGAAGCCGGGATTGCCTTATAAAGTCAGATCAGCCTAAAAGGCAGACCTTAAAGTTCGAAAAAAGGGAAGGGGGTGATAAATGGGGTAAGGTGAGAGTGAGGGAAAAGATTCGCTCCTTTTTAAAAAGGGGTGGATTTTTAGATCCTGTTTAGTAAGGAGGATAGATGAAAGTTAAATTACCAAGTATTGTGATGGTGTTTGTGGCCCTGGCCCTGGTGCTTAGTACTGTGGCCGTGGCCCCAATCGCCACTGTTAACGCTGATCCGGGTGCCAACAGCTTCTCCAGGATGGCGCTTCCTAACATCAATAACTACCAGATGTTCCCCGCTAGCGATATCTGGGACATTACCGCTGCCGATGATGGCACCGTTTTCGCTATCGTTGAGGACACGAGCGTCGATCCGGCGAAGGTTGCTGCTGGTAATCCGGCCAATGAGGACGGGTATCGGTGGGGGTCAACCAGGTACTCTGACTTCCGTGTCTTCAAGTCCACCGATGGCGGCTATACCTGGAGCCGGATGTGGCCTATCCCGGCGGCCGAGCCCACTCAGCCTCATGCTGCTGGGCTTCCGGTGGAGATCGTGCCCCAGCCGGGCTACAATGATACCGATACTGCCAACCAGGTGGTGTTCCTGGCAACCGACGACAACCTGTACCGCTCCACCAACGGCGGTCAAGCGTTCACCAGGATCAATCCCGAGTGTCCAGGAGTAGTTGACCCCAACCTTGCTATCACACGCGACCTCATCACTTCGCTTGATGTTGCTGAGAACATTAACAATCCTGGCACATATCTGGCGGTGGTGGGTACTGGAACTATTTTAGCAAGTGGTGAAGGCGTCTTCACCTGGAACGAGGACAACCTTCTCTCCTGGAGAGACAAGAGGGCAGGCAATACCGTATACGGCAACAGTTACGAAGCTCTGGATGTGATGTTCTCGCCCAACTACACCGATGACGGCGTGATCATTGCCATCCTGAATGACTTAGCTGTTAATAATGACGTCATCATGAGCTTCTACGTCAGCAGCGATGGTCTGTGGAATGGCCCGACGCTCAGCGATGGGATTTATGGGATTGGGACTGTTCCCTCCCCGGTTCCGGGTCTACCCGCGGCGGGGATGGACGTGGCCGATGACTTCCACTACCTTAGCAACCCCTGGGTCTTCTCCTTCATCAATGTCGCCGTCACTACCGGAGACATTTATGCGGTGAAGGCCCTGCCACCGTTAACCGGCCCGTCCTTGGTGCTGGTGAGAGGTGCTGCCGCCTACGCTCGGTTCTCTGACATCATGTTTGACGGCACCACCGGGGCAGGCACGTGCTATGTGAGCTCACAATCGTTTAACAACGTGATTGAGGGGAAAAGCCTCCTACTGTGGCCCACATGGACGCCGAGCATCAAGTCGCCAACAGGGTCGTGGCCTATCTGGCTCGCCGACACCGGCGAGGTGGTCCTCGCTGCTACCTACACAGAGATTGCTGTTTGCAACCCGGCCGCACCGATGGCTACCTCCAGCGGCGTTTCCAAGCAGATAGCGGCATCGACTGGTTCGGTCTATAACGGCATTGG
>JAGMCC010000091.1 GCA_023129355.1 Dehalococcoidia bacterium
TTTTATCGTAAAGCTCCTGGTGATGGCAATAAAGCGAAATCCACGATGCCAGCCGTAACCCATCTATCTAAGCGGCATCACACCTCTTAAGTGCGCAGCCCCGGCTTTAATCTTGGCCATAAGAGTACCCTGAGATGAGATGCCAATCACTTAGTGGCCAGTAGACAAGCCATGCCCTGCCGGTGATGTTTTCCCGGGGCAGCACTCCCCACTCGCGGGAATCGGTGCTGTGGCTGCGGTTGTCCCCCATCACAAAGTAGCTGTTTTCAGGCACTTGAGTGAGGGGGTATACGGGGTGGTTTTTACCATTAGTATAAGGCTCCTCCAGTGGCTTATCGTTAATATATACATAGTCGCTTGTGACCTCCACCCACTCTCCGGGCAAAGCTATCACCCTTTTTATGAGTCCGTAGTGCTCAATAGGATGTTTAAATGTGATCACATCGCCCCGCTGGGGATCGCCGAACCAGTAGGCCGCCTTAATTTTTATCACGCTTTGGCCATCATGTGCGGTGGGCTCCATAGAAGAACCCTCCAGCGGGAAGCTACCCAGTGTGGTAAAAATCGCCAAGAGGAAAAGCAGTGCCACCAGAAGGCTAATTAAAAACCCACGTCGGGTAAATTTCCTGGCGAAAACCTGGCGAATGTGGATATTCTTCATCATTCTAACTACAATCCATCAAGAGTTTTACACCATTATAAACTTTTGACCTGAAGCAAGCGAGGTGATAGAATTTGGGGGCAGTAATCAGTGGGGAGGTGGCAGATGTCAGGTCATTCCAAATGGTCCCAGATCAAGCGCCAGAAGGGGGTGACAGATTCCAGGCGAGGCCAGCTTTTCACCAAGTTAAGCCGAGAGATTGAGGCTGCGGTGCGCCAGGGGGGAGACAGCCCGGAGATGAACTTCCGCCTTCGCCTGGCGATCCAGAAAGCCCGCGACAACAATATGCCAATAGATAATATTGAGCGGGCGATCAAGCGAGTTGCGGGGGGGACCGAAGTGGCAAACCTCATTGAGGCCACCTATGAAGGCTATGGCCCAGGGGGCGTCGCCATCCTGCTCGAGGCGCTCACCGATAATCGCAATCGCACCACAGCGGACATCCGTAACGTATTCTCACGAGGCGGCGGCAGCCTTGGAGAAAGCGGTTGTGTCACCTGGATCTTCGAGCCTAAAGGGGTGATTACGGTGACGGCGGGGGACGCTGAGGAAGAGGAACTGGCTTTATATGTTATCGATGCGGGTGCGGAAGATATCAAGGTGATCGATGGGTCGCTGGAGATCCAGACCAAGCCTGAGGACCTGGAGGGGCTCAGAAGGGACTTGGAGCAGCGGAACCTCGCTATAGTCTCCGCCGAGATATTGAAGGTGCCCAAGAGCGTGGTGATGCTTGACGAAAAGGCGGCGCTTCAGGCGCTGCGACTGCTGGATAAACTGGAGGAGCTCGATGATGTGCAGCGGGTGTTCACCAACGCTGACTTCCCCGATGAGGCCCTGGAAAAGTATCGCAATCAGGGATAGATTCACCATTAACCGACGTTATTTTTTTTCAATCGCTTTGAAATTAGAGGTCGGCTTTTTATAGCGGAGCGACGAGAACGAAAATGCGAATCTTAGGCATCGACCCCGGCACGATAACCCTGGGCTATGGTGTGATCGATGAGGAAGGGGGGGAAATTACTCACGTGGCTTGCGGTGCTCTGACGACTCCCCCCAACACACCACTGGCGGAGCGTCTCCATATTTTATACCTGGGGCTTCGAGACATCATCTCCCGCTATCAGCCCGCGGAGGCCGCCATCGAGGAGCCCTTTGTAGCGAAGAACGCGCGCTCTGCCCTGGCAGTGGGGCAGGCAATAGGAGCGGCTACGGTGGCGGTGACTGAAAAGGGGATCCCAGTTCACCACTACACCCCCACTCAGGTAAAGCAGGCGGTGACCAGCTACGGGCGCAGCGGGAAGGGGCAGGTGCAGGAGATGGTATGCGCCCTGTTGGGGCTTTCCTCCCCCCCCGAGCCCGCAGACGCCGCCGATGCCCTGGCGGTGGCGATATGCCACATCCAGGAGAGACGCATCTCAAGGATACTGGCAGAGCAAGGAAAATGATCGCTGGTCTTGAGGGAAAACTCCAGTCACGGAGCGCCGATGGGGCGATTATCAAGGTAGGCGGGGTGAGCCTCCAGGTCTACATGCCCAGCTCCACGCTGAGCACGCTGGGGACAATCGGTGAGGCGGTCCATCTCTATACCCACCTCCACCTGAGGGAGGACAATGTTGCTCTCTATGGCTTTGCCACCGCTGAGGAGCTTGAGCTCTTCCGCACGCTCATCGGCGTCAGCGGCGTGGGACCCAAAGTGTCCCTGGCGATACTCTCGGCAATGGATCCCGGTCAGCTAGCCCTGGCCATCGCTACCGGAAACGTCGCCCTCCTGTCCCAGGTGCCCGGCGTGGGCCAGAAGATGGCCGGCCGCCTCGCGCTGGAGCTGAAAGGGAAGCTGGAGGGCATCATGATCAGCGCCCCGGCTGAGGGAGATGCCGAGGTAATTGCGGCGCTGACCAGCCTGGGCTACAGCGCTGCCGAGGCCGCCTCCGCCCTCGCCTCACTGCCCGATTCTGCAGAGCTATCCGTCGAAGAGAAGATAAGGCGGTCACTGCAATACTTCGCCGCTCGCTAGTATTATGAACAATAATCTGCTGGAGCTTTTAGCCTGCCCGGAGTGCGGGTCGGCAGATCTGGCGCTCCTCCCCGAGGATATACTGGCTTGCTCCTCCTGTGCCGCCCGCTATCCCGTCCTTAACGGCATACCGCACATGTTGCCAGCCCATCTCGCCGCAACACTCCAGCAAAAAAACGCCTACCTGGAGAGACTGATGGCAGCGATGCGCCAGGGAAAGGATTTGCGGGACCGGAGCAGCCCGGAGCTCGACCGCTTTATGTGGGAACACCACCTCTATAATTGGGGCAAAGAGGTAATCTACAGCGACTCCAAGGCGGCAGAGATATTCGCTGACTATGCGGAAAAGGGGGCGCGAGGGCTGTGCCGCTTTCTCCAGGAAAGGGCTGGTGGGGTTCGTGGCAAGCGCCTGCTCTATGTGGGAAGCGGAAACGACCGCCTGGTGTCGCTGCCCCTCGAGCAAGCGGGAGCCTTCGTGGTTAACCTGGATGTGGTGAGCGATTCGCTAGAGGACCTGAGGGGGGCCGGGGCACAAAACTGCGTCTGTGGCGATGCCCGCCAGCTCCCCTTCCGCGCTGAGGCCTTCGATGTAGTCTTCTCCAAGGGCTCCATTCATCACTCCCAGCCCGTAGCCGAGCCACTCCGATCTATGGCCAGGGTGGTCAAGCGGGGGGGGCATATCATCGTTGCCGAGCCGAGCAAATACATGCTCTCCCGCCTGCCCAGATTTCTCCTGCCCGCTGGATTGGGGTACCCCACACCCTATGAGGATGCCATCTCAGCCGGCGAGGTGATGAGAATCCTCGCCAAAGAGGGTATTTCCCGATTTAAACTCGCAACCCTTACCCACGCCCCTCCCGGGATCCCAGCGCCGATCGCTCGCTTATGGGAGCGCTTTGGAAAGGCGATGCCCTGGCTATTTAAGCGTTTCGCCTTCGAGTTTATGGTGTATGGGCGGAGTGTCTAGTTTAAGGAGGACTCATATGAGAATCGCCTTCGTTTACATCGACCCCAGCTACCGGGTTATGGGGCCCTTCCATGTTGGGATCGCCTCGCTCATCGCCTATCTAAAGCGGGGGGGACATGAGTGCCAATTCTTCCATCTCATGGGCGACGTGGCTGAGGAGGAATATATCGACTTCCTGGAAAAAAATCGCCCCGATGTGGTGGCCTTCTCTGTAATGACGAACGCGTTCCCCCATGTCGCCCCGCTGGCCTTGCTCACCAAGCGTCACTCCGATGCGCTGACCATTTGTGGCGGCGTCCATGCCACCCTGAGCCCCGAGGAGGTGATCGCCGTTGAGGGCATCGATGTAGTCTGCCGCGGAGAGGGGGAAGAGCCACTTTTCGACCTGTGCCAGGGGCTGGAAGAGGGGCAGGATATCTCAAATATACCCAATCTGTGGGTTAAGAGGGGTGCGGGGGGCGGAGAGAGCGAAAAGGGCGAAGAGATTCATAAAAACCCGCTGCGGCCGCTCATTGCCGACTTAGATGCCTTACCCTTCCTCGATCGGGAGGTCTTCCCGTATAAGGATAGCTTTGACCTTCAGTTCATGAAGCGGGGCGCCTTCATGGCTTCTCGCGGCTGCCCCTACAATTGCGCCTATTGCTGCAGTCCCGCCATCAAGCAGTTATACGGTGGCGACATGTATATCAGGTTCCGCAGCGTGGCAAGCATTGTGGAAGAGGTGGAGATGGTGGTCAGGAACTTCTCCCAGGTCGAGTACAACGTCTTCCACGACGACCTTCTGCCGATGAAAAAAGAGTGGTTCGCCGATTTCACCGGGGAATATCGGAGAAGGATAAAGCTGCCCTTCGAGATGAACTGCCACCCCAACCTGATGGACCGGGAGATTGCCCGGATGGCGAAGTCGGCGGGGTGCTCGCTGATGCGCTTCGGGCTGGAGAGCGGCAACGACCACATCCGCCGCAAGGTTCTCGACCGCCAGGTGAGCACCGAGCGCATAATCGAGGCCTTCGCCTGCTGCGATGAGGCGGGGATCCAGACCCTGAGCTACGATATGATCGGGCTGCCGTTTGAAACCAGGACACAGATCCTCGACACCATCAAGCTCAATGGTAGGGTGAGACCGAAGGTGATGCACGTCTCCATCTTCTACCCCTATCCGGGGACCAAGTCCTACGAGATATGTAAGCGGGAAGGCTTTGTGACCGATAAACACATCGATACCTATTATGAGGACAGCGTGCTTCAGCAAAAGTGCGTCTCCGCGGAGCAAGTCAGGGCGCTGAGAAAGCGCTTCGAGTTTTTCGTTCGCCTGTATTCCTGGCGTTATCGGTTGCCCGGATTCTTGGGCAAGATGGCCGAGAGGATTATCGATATCGGGATTCTGGCAGCGACCAGCCGGCTGGTGCTCAGCGCATTGGGCGGGAGAGCGGGGCAAAAGGGGGAAAGCGATGGTGCCGGCACATGCTATACTTTAGGGGAGGGGGAGGTCAGGGTCTGGGGCGAGGAGTAAGGGGGTATTATGGATACGGTTGTCTATGTAATTTTCGCTATAGTTGT
>JAGMCC010000092.1 GCA_023129355.1 Dehalococcoidia bacterium
GGTACTGGACAAGTCGGGCAAGCTGGCTCAACTGCTGCCCGGAGGGTCCGGCCTTTGCCTCGCCGCTGGCACTTTTCAGTCTCCGCTTGTTCCTCGTCCTGAACCCCTGGTCGTTTAACCAAGCCGCCAGCTTGGACAGGCTCCAGTTCCCGGTTGCATAGAACTCAAAGAGCTTCCTGACCGCCTCACTATAACATATCTTTTTCCACCTGGTCAAAGCCCGACAACGCATACGCTGACTACCGGTGCGTAGGGCTCGTTCCCCATGTTGTGAGCCAGGCCCAGCTTGGGGTCCTTTATCTGACGTTTCTCGGCCCTGCCCTGAAGCTGGAGGTAGAGCTCATAAAGCATCCTTATGCCGGAAGCGCCGATGGGGTGTCCAAAGCACTTCAGCCCTCCATCGGGTTGCACTGGCAGCTCACCGTCGAGGTGGAAGGTGCCCGCCTCGATGTCCTCCTTCACCCGCCCCCTGGGGCTATACTGGAGGTCCTCCATGGTGACTGCCTCGGTGATGGAGAAGCAGTCATGGACCTCCGCCATGCTGATCTCCTTTCGAGGTTCCTTAATCCCAGCCTCTGCGTAGGCAGCCATGCCGGCACGGTAGGCTTCCTCGACATGGGTGTAGTCGTATTCCAAGGTCATCCGGCCCGATGTGGGGCTGGCGCATATCTGAAGGGCCTTTATATACACCGGGTCAGGGCGGAACTTCTTAGCCATATCGGCGCGGGTGAGGATAGCCGCAGCAGCGCCGTCGGAGACGCCACAACAATCGAACAGTCCCAGCGGCCAGGCAATCATGGGGGCGTTTAGCACCTGCTCCAGGGTTAACACGTTCCTGTACTGGGCCTTGGGATTTAATGAGCCGTTATGGTGGCTCTTGATCGAGATTTTGGCCAGCATGGTCTTGCCCTCTTCGGGGCTGAGTCCATAACGGTTGAAGTACCTGGTGGCCATAATAGCAAACATCCCGGGCCCGCTCGACTGAAAGTGGGTGTTGGTGCGATTCTCCATGCCCGGTATTCCACTCGTGCCCTCGTCCTTCAGCTTCTCGAAGCCCACGGCCAGGCAAATGTCGTGAATACCGGCGGCTACAGCATAAGCGGCACCCCTTATCGCCTCGTGGCCAGAGCCGCAGGCATTCTCTACCCTGGTAACCGGAATGTACTGCAGCTTCAGCGGTTCGCTGATAGATCGCCCCCCCATCCCACTGAAAATGGTGCCGGCCCAGGCAGCCTCGATATCTTTAGCCTCAACACCGGCATCGGCGTAGGCTTCGCTCACCGCCTCCACAATGAGATCGCTGGGGCCTTTATCCCACAGCTCGCCAAACCTGGTGCAGCCCATACCTATAATGGCAACCCTGTCCTTAATGCTTCCTGCCATCTCTTGCCTCCTTTAACACCTTATCGGCCGAGCCTTCCAGAAATAGTTGGTGATCCCCCGGTCCAGCCCCATCTTTCTGAAGGTCATCTCCACCTCCATCCCCACCTCGATCTTGTCCGGGTCCCGATCGGTGAGATCGAAGAACGCCCTTCCCCCTCCCTCGAAGTCGATCAGCACAACTGATGCGGGGGGATCAGCGACCTGGGCCAGTTGATCATGAGTGAAGCTGAAGATTTTAGCCTTCCTTCCGGCGAAGTTATAGTCCTCGAAATCATCCTGAGCCTGGCACACGGCACAGACGCGGATGGGTGACGTGCTCATGGCACCGTTGTCATACTGCGGGGTGCCGCAGCGCCTGCACTTGACGCCCCAGAGACCCAGCAGGACCCTCCTCTCCCGCCATATGGCCGATAAGCGGATGTGCTGCTTTTCGGGCCTCCTCGCCATCTCCAGAGGAACCAGCTCACGCCAGCGCAGATAGTCATTATAGTTTTCCAGCATCCGCTTGGACTCCAAATGCTTTCTCATCCCGCGGCGCTCCCCCAGCTTCTCTATGGCATCGGTTACCTCCAGCAGAAATGCATCGGCGCCATTTCCAAAACCGGCAAAGAGTATCTTGTCCCCGGGCTTGGCCTCCTCCAGGGCGCTCACCAGCATCATCGAGGCCATGGCACAGCCGGTGAGGCCCACATTCATAAATAAGCCAAGCGGGTCCTGGAGCTGAGAGGGGTCGAACCCCAGCGCCGCCGCCGCCCGTCCGTGCCTTCTGACATCGCCAGAGGGGTCGAAGACCGCCTTGGCGAAGTCCTTCGGCGAGAGACCGCACTTATTCATCAAGCCGGATACAGCCTCGGGGAGAATCTTAGAGTAGCCCTCGTCCAGCACCATGCGGTCTTCCCAGGAGCGCACGAAGGTGTCGCTTTCAGACCGCCACGTCCCCGCAAATTCATCCGAGATAGAATAGCTCTCCTGAATCTCGGCAATGACATTATCCGTGCCCAGGAGAAGGGCGGCAGCCCCGTCGCCCAGGCCCTGCTCCGTCATGCCACCCGGGGCCGCCATGCGGCTGTCAGCCACGGTTACCAGGATGCTGCTTGCCGTGCCAGCTTTGATGGTATCCAGAGCCAGGGCAACGGCGGTTGTCCCCGAGCGCAGCGAGGTAGTTATATCGGCAGTCCGGATATCCCGGCGCAGGTCCAGGGGCATGCCTATCAAGGCTGAGCACTGCTTCTCCTTGTAGGGAGAGGTGGTGGTGGCGAAGAAGAGACCGTCCACCGTATGCGGGTCTATGTCTCCTAGGCAGTCCCTGGCCGCCTCTACAGACATGGTCACGCTATCTTCATCGTAGCTGGCCACCGCTCTCTCCCCGGGTATGGCAAAGCCTCCCCAGGCCTTAACGAAATTCTGCCGGTCTATTCGGTGCCAGGGTATGTAGGCACCGTACGATGTTATCCCTATCATTTCCATCTCCTCTTTAAGTTTATAAGTCCATCGGGTTACTGTCAAAAAAACCCGCGCCCCCGGCAACCGGTGTTTCGCTATCTTGAAACTTGGCTGGACACCAGCGGAAATATAACATTCCCCCGAGGGATTGTCAATGTGAAAAGCATTGAGGCGGAGATGAATAGGCAAAATGTCCTGCTCCTGTCCGCCTTTCGCCTTTCGCTCACGGGGCTTGCCTTTTTAGCCACTAGCGTGTAAAATACCACCACCTTGCACCGTACTTAGCGGACAGGAAGGAGGCTTCTGGGTAATGGAATATGAGACCATTATATTCGAGAAGGATGAGGGGTTCGTAACTATCACTCTAAATAGACCAAAGTCGCTAAATGCTATAAACATAAAGATGTGGACCGAACTGAGTCAGGCGTTAGACATAGTCGATAGCGACGACGACATCAAGGCATTCATCTTCGCTGGATCGCCGAGGCTCGATGGCAGGCCTTGCTTCTGCGCCGGGGGCGACATCAAAGAGATGAGCGGGTTTACTGAGGGCGGGCAACTCCCGGCTTCGGATTCCGATGTGGCCCATGTGGCCCCGCCACAACCCTCGGCGGTGAAAACCTTCTGGTCTTTCCGCCAGCCCAAACCGGCCATGACCCCCCCCTTTGAGAGGATTACCTGGAGCCCCAAGATTTCGATAGCCGCCATCGATGGCGTATGCACCGCAGGCGGCACCGAGCTGGCGGTGGCCTGCGACCTCGTTGTAGCTTCGGAAACGGCCCGGATCAGCGATATGCACGTGAAGAACCTCGGCTGGATCGGCGGCGCCGCAGGAACGGCTAACATGGCGTGGCGGGTAGGGGTATCCAAGGCCATTGAGCTGTGCTGCACCGGGGATGTCATCGATGGCAAGGAGGCCCACCGTATCGGTTTCGCCAACCAGGTCTGGCCCCCCGATCAGTATCTGGACAAGGCTAAGGAGCTGGCGAGGAAGATCGGCGGCATGCGCCTGGCAGCGCTCATCATGACCAAGGCAACCTGCCGCTCGGTACAGGATATGGACCGTAAATCCACCCTGCGATATTGCGACGACGGTTTCGCCATTCTACTAAGTGAGCAAGAGGCCGCCGATTTTGGGCCACAACGCTGGGTGGACCAGCGCTAGATGGCAGGCCAGAAGCGCTATGGAGTCGAAGGAACAAGGCGGAGCCCTAAGCGGGTACCGCGTCCTCGACCTCACCGATAGCAGGGCGAAGACATCGGAAGAGTTAGTTCCCCAGATCCCCCAGAGATAAGCTGTGGTACCACTGTCCATCGGAGTCCACTCAGGTGGAGGTGAAACATGCACTGTGGCATTTTGCCATGTCGCTGGTATCTTATCTCCCTCGGTGTCAAGCAGGACACAGTGCCCTCTGAAGTTGATAAAGATCGTCTCGCAAACTGGCCCGAAGGCATGGAAGTGAATGTCCGCCAGGTATCCTGAGCCATTTGCCCCGCCGTAACCGTTCTGTATCACCCTTATCGTCCCTTGAATGCCTGGCGGGGTAAAACCACAGCCCCATAAATCGGTGCTCGTCCCGTCTATTTGGCCGCCGTCGCTAATGTATTGAACGAGTAGGTACCGCTCCGTTATAGTTGATAAATAGATTAAGGTTTATCTAGTTGCAACATTTGACTTTTACTTAACAACTTACAAAACCAAGAAGAAAACCAATTATCAAAGTAAATATGCTTACAAATGCGGTTATTGTCCACGTATCACGAGACGGTGCATTAAATTCAACGACTTTTTGCATTCCAGAGCTAAAGCCCTCTTTTATGGGGCAACGTATCACTGCCTCTATAAAATACTGACCCGGTTCACTTATCCAAGGTAGATTAAGTCTTGCGATAATCGTATTTTTAGGATTATCCTTAAAACACTGAACATCCCCCGATCCCAGTATTGCATGTTCAATTCCTGGAGTATAATAGGTCCATTCATACTCAAATTCATATGATGCGCCCGATATGCTACCTATGGTTAATTTAAGGGTTAGATCACAACCAGTAAAGAAGGGGATCGCAATGCGTCCACAGGTCAATTTATGTATCCAGCCTCTTATACCAATGGGTGTTATCGCAACCCTAAAGTCTTCCCACTCAAATGGCTTGTAACTCGGCACAATTGTTCCTTGCTTATAATACCTTGCAGTCATTATACCACTATCCTTAAGTACCCAGAGGTTATAGTGGAGAGCCTATCAACTACAACCGAGCGATACCAACGAGTACATTGTATTGACAATCGCAGAATCTTGATGTACACTCCCTCCACGGATTACTTAAAAGGATGTAGTGATGCCCGATGCAACGTATG
>JAGMCC010000093.1 GCA_023129355.1 Dehalococcoidia bacterium
CCTGATAGTAGGTGACTATGTAGTCGGCGATGTCGAAGCCGGCGTTCTTGCGCATCGTCTGGATGCGGCGCACCAGCTCGCGGGCCAGCCCCTCGTCGGCCAGAGCAGGGGTGATGGCCGTAGCCAGAGCGACGGCATAGCCCCCCTCCGCGGCGAGAGCAAGGCCTTCGCCTTCTAGCTCCGCTTCCTCGCCCACCACGGTCAGCTCCTTGACGTTCAGCTCGTCGAGAATCTGCGGCGCCAGGCGCCCCAGCCCTTCCCTTTCCGCAGGGTAGCGCGGCTTGACCAGCACCCTCTGGAGGGGCTGACGCACCTTGATCCCCGCCTTACTGCGGGCATTGCGGCCCAGGCTGGCGATGCGCATTACCAGGCGCGTGTCGGCCATGAGCTGCTCGTCCACTAGCGACATGTCGGCCTGAGGCCAGAGGGCCAGGTGGACGCTCTCCGGCTCCTCGGGGCACCAACTGCACACCAGGTTCTGGTACATCTCCTCGGCCAAGAAGGGCGCGAAGGGAGCCAGCAGCCTGGCCACTGTCACCAGGCAGGTGTAGAGCGTCTGGTGGGCGGCCAGCTTGTCAGCGTCGTCCTCGCTCTTCCAAAAGCGACGGCGACTGCGCCGCACGTACCAGTTGGACAGGTCGTCCACGAAGGCCTGGATGGCCCGCCCGGCATCGGTGGGGTTGTAGTTGTCCATGTGGCGCGTGGCCTTGTCCACCAAGGCGTTGAGCTCCGAGAGCACCCAGCGATCCATCTCCGACCTCTCGCCCTGGGCCTGGCGGCGAGGGTCGAAGCGGTCGATGAGGGCGTAGGTCAGGAAGAAGGAGTAGGTGTTCCAGAGGGTGAGGAGGAACTTGCGCAGGCCCTCGCCCACCAGCTCTGTGGAGAAGCGACGGGCTGTGCCCGGCGGCGTGGCGGTGAACAGATACCAGCGAAGGGCATCGGCGCCGTGGGCATCGATCACCGCCCAGGGCTCCACCACGTTCCCCTTGGACTTGCTCATCTTCTCACCCTTAGCATCCAGGATGTGACCCAGACAGATGACATTACGGAAGCAGGGGCGGTCGAAGAGGAGGGTGGAGAGGGCGTGAAGGGTGTAGAACCAGCCCCTGGTCTGGTCCACCGCTTCACAGATGTAGTCGGCGGGGAAGAACTTCTCGAAGACCTCCTCATTTTCGAAGGGGTAGTGCCACTGCGCCACCGGCATCGCCCCCGAATCGAACCAGGCATCGAGGACATCGGGGAGGCGGCGCATTTTTTCGCCCTCACAGTTGGGACATTCAAAAGATATATTATCTACAAAGGGTCGATGAAGGTCTAAATGCTCCTCCAGGCCCGAAAGCCCCTTTTTGCCCTTTAGCTCGGCAACGCTGCCAATGCATTCCTCGTGGTCACAACGCTCGCAGCGCCAGATGGGGAGCGGCGTTCCCCAGTAGCGCTCGCGGGAGCAGGCCCAGTCCACATTGTTCTCCAGCCAGTCGCCAAAGCGCCCGCGTTTGATGTGCTCCGGATACCAGTTGATCTCCTCGTTCCCGGCGATAAGCCGATCCTTCTTTGCCGTGGTTTTTATATACCAGGAGGGCTTAGCGTAGTAGAGGAGAGGTGTAGCACAGCGCCAGCAGAAGGGGTAGGTATGGCGGATGGTCTCTCTGCGGTAGAGAAGCCCCCTTGATTTCAGATCTTCAAGGATGAGCGGGTCGGCATCCTTAACGAACCGACCTCCGATATTCTTATCCGCATCCTTAATCCAAGGGAATAAAACCTCTATTCGCCCCAGAAGATCAACGTGCTGAATGAAATAGAGTCCATTTTCCTGTCCTGCCTGCATGTCAACCTCACCGAAAGCGGGAGCGATGTGTACGATTCCAGTGCCCTCCTCCATAGAAACGAAGTCCCCAGATATTACAGGGTAAATCCACCTAGTTGGCCGTTTCGAGGCAAGCACTACATCCAGCTTCACACTACCATCCGAGTGTTCAACATAGCGCATTACATTGAAAGGCATATCCTTAGGGTTATAAAGCGGCTCGTAATTTACCCCAGCAATAGTTGCTAAATCATTTCCCTTTAACCTTTCAACCACTTCACAATCATCAAGCCCTACCTGTTTCAAGCGAGCTGAAGCTAATATTAGATACTCATCGTCTTTTTTCACCACGACATACTCAGCATCTGGTGCTACTGCTATGGCAGTATTGCCGGGTAGCGTCCACGGCGTGGTTGTCCAAGCAAGTAAATAGGTCAGCTTATCTCGCGAGAGTTCATAAAGTCTCTTTTGCCCTTCAGATTCTGATATTGGCGAAGGAACAACCTTGAACTTTATCCAGACTGATGGGTCATCCGTCTCCTCATAGCCCAGGGCCACCTCGTGGGAGGAGAGCGAGGTGCCGCATCTGGGGCAGTGAGGGGTGACCTTGTAGCCCTGATAGATCAGCCCCTTATCCCATAGCCGCTTGATCACCCACCAGCAGGACTCAATATAGTCATTATCCAGCGTTATATATGGATGCTCCATATCGAGCCAGAAGCCGATGCGCTCGGTTACCTCCTCCCACTCCCTCTGATAGCGAAACACGCTCTCCCGGCAGCGCTTATTGAATTGGGAAACCCCGTAGGTCTCAATCTCATCCTTGGAGGAAAAACCCAGCTCTCTCTCTATCTCAAGCTCCACGGGAAGCCCATGGGTATCCCATCCCGCCTTGCGCGGGGCGCAGTATCCCTGCATCGTCTTGTAGCGGGGGATGACATCCTTGAACACCCGCGAAAGGATATGGTGCACCCCAGGGCTGGCGTTTGCGGTAGGCGGTCCCTCGTATAGGACAAAGAGGGGAGAGGTTTCTCGCTCCGCAACGCTCCGCTCAAATACTCGCTTCTCCCTCCAGAAGTGGAGGATGCGCTTCTCCAACTCAGGAAAGCTTGTCTTGCTCGGCACCGGCCGGAACATTTCCTCGCCTTTTCGCCCTTCCTCAAACATTTTTTAAAAGATACTCCTTAAGTTGGGAAAAATGAAGCCTCTTTATAATCTAAAAAAGCCCGTCCCTAAGGGACGAGCTTTATGCCCGCGGTACCACCCTAACTCCCCGCCATCGGGGCCCTCATCAAACCCCGCCATGCGGGGTTCGTCCGGGTAACGGCTGACGGGGCCGGCCAAGCCTACTGACGCATATACCTGCGGCGTTCGGTTGGCAGCTCGGGAGGGATTTTCAGAGGGCAGGTCGCATCTGCTCCCACCATACCAGACTCGCTAGGCGCCTTCTCCCTCATACTCTTCTCCGTCATCGCCTTTTCGCCTTCCTCAAACATTTTAAGAGATGCGCCTCTCCCTAACTTGAGGAGCAGGAAGATAAAGCATCTTTATAGTACGAAAAGAGATTAGCATGCCCAGAAGGCAAAGTCAAGGCTCAAATTACCCCTGTTTTAGGATGGTCACCTTGCGATCCTCGCCCTCGCCGATGCTCTGGGTGATCACCCCGGGGTAGTCCTGGATCGCCAAGTGAATAATGCGGCGCTCGCTTGCCGGCATCGGCTCCAGGGGCACCGGCTGCCCAGTGGCCATGACACGCTCCGCCATGCGCCACGCCAGGTTCTTAAGCGCCTCCTGTCGGCGCTCCCGATAGCCGGCTACATCGATGGTTACGGGCACATGAGCCTTTAATTGATGGCTCACCATTAGATAGAGCAGGTATTGCAGCGAGGACAGGGTTTGACCTCTCCTCCCGATAAGAATGCCCAGGTCATCGCCAGTGATTTCCAGGAAGATAAGGGCGCGCCCCTCCTCGGATGGCTCCTTTTGTTCAATAGAGGCTGAGACATTCATCAAGGAAAGAAGCCTCTCCAGCACCTCATTAGCCAGGATGGCGGCCGCCTGTCTCGCCTCTTCAGATTGACGCCTGAGCACCCTGACCGTAGCCTCCTCCCCGCCAAGACCCAAAAAGCCAGGCTTACCCTCCTTTAGGACAACCACCTCCACCTCGTCACGGCTTGCGCCGAGTTTTTCTAGCGCCAGCGCGACGGCTTCTTCTACGGTCTTTGCGCTTGTCTCGAGACTTTCCATGCACCACCCCCTCTTGTTGTCCTACCCTTTCGGTGGCCAATTTTTCCTCTAGAAAGGCCCCCTCTGGTGTTTCCACACCCCGCTCTTTAGCCACCTGTGGTGCCGGGGCAGGGGCTCTCACGAAGAGCGAGCCCCACCCGGTGATAAAATACTGCGTCACAATGCCAACAATATTGGAGAACACCCAAAACAGCGCCAGCCCGCTGGGGAACATTAGGGTTATAAAGCCAAACATCAGGGGCATCATCCAAATCATCATTTTGCTCATCGACTGCTGCTGCGGGTCCGCCGAGGGCACGGTGGACATCTTTTGCAGCACATACATCGAGGCCGCCACCAAGACGGGCAGGATGAAATAACTATCAGGCTGGGCCAGGTTAAGCCAGAGGAAATTTGGATCAAGGGGAACTGCCTGATGAATCGCCGATAGGGAATATAGCTTAGAGGAGAGCCCCATTAGGTCTTCAGGGGTTGCCGCCGCCAATTGTAGGACCGACCGATAAAGGGCAATCCAGATGGGAAGCTGAATGAGCATAGGCCACAGGCAACCCAGGGGGCTTACCCCACTCTCCTTGTAGAGCTTCGAAATCTCCGGCCGGAGCTTGTCCTTATCCTTTGCATATTTCTTCTGCAGCTCCTTCATCTTGGGCTGTAATGTGGACATCGCCTTAGTGGAGCGCAGTTGCTTCAAGGTAAGGGGGGTCATCAGCAGGCGAACAATAATGACCAGGGCGATAATCGCGAGACCAAAGTTGCTAAAGAACACATTGGAGAGCAGGATCAAGAAATTGAGCATCGGTTGGAGCAGGAGAAGATTCCATAAATCCACAAGCCCATATGTAAAAAAAAGGAAGACCAGCGCAACAGCGACGAGGATGACTATCAGGCGCTTTCTACTCATCAGGATAACTCGCTTGCCCGCTCACTCGGCAGTGGAAACGCTCCATAAGAGATTGCCGTTCTCCGCACCCAAGGCGTAAAGCTCCTGGTTCTGTGTGTCATGAACATAGACCTCACCATCCCAAGCATGAAGGGAGGCACGTATAGGACCAAATCGATCCTCCTCATGAGGATAGTCCCAAATTAGGTGCCCACTGGCGGCATCCA
>JAGMCC010000094.1 GCA_023129355.1 Dehalococcoidia bacterium
TTGTGTGCCAGGCCCTGCTCGATGCGAGAGACGGCGCCATAATCAACTTGAGCAAGGAAAGCTGCTTCTGTCCGGGTGGAGCGTGGCATCTCGGCCTCACCCCCAGACCTTCTGGTAAAGAATACAGATTTCTACAGAAATTCCTGGTGGAGGGAGAGAAACTGTTTTGCTCTATTGCCACCTTCCATCGGGCTATGGACTTAACCACGCCACCACCCCTGGGTCTGGCAGAATATATCGTGTTTTCACCTTTAGAGAAGGCCGAGATAGCACCAGATCTGGTGGTATTTTTATGTAATCCAGAGCAAGCATGTCGCCTGGTCACCCTGGCTACTTACCCTGACGGCATCCCTCCCAAGACGGAGATAGTAGGCTCGACATGCCACATGGTTATTGCCTATCCCCTGGTATCGGGGGAGCTAAATATCAGCCTCTTGGACTATACTTCTCGCAAATGGCAAAATTATAAGCCTGATGACCTGTTTGTAACTATCCCGCATCATAAGCTGCCGGGTTTAGTGGACAGCATCGATGTTTGCAGTGCTGGCATGGCCCAGGTGGAGTTCCCTACTGGCTTTAGAGAGCCAACAAGTTGATGGGAAAGGCGAGCGTCGAGGTAAAGCGGGAGCGATTGAAAACGCCAACTGAGATAGCACAGCATCCGAGCTTCATTGAAGAAGAAAGGCTTGCGGAGCAGGGCTACCGCTTCATCGCGGGTATCGATGAGGTGGGGCGTGGCCCGCTGGCGGGGCCGGTGATGGCTGCCGCCGTGATCCTGCCTCTAGACCTGGATGTTCCCTGGCTCCCTTTGGTACGCGATAGCAAGAAGCTCACCCCGAAACGGCGAGCGTCCCTGTTCCCCCTGATTGAATCGGCAGCCACTGCTATCGGTGTCGGCTATACGCCCCCGGAGGTAATCGATACCCAGGGTATCGTGAGGGCAACGAGGATGGCGATGCACTCCGCTGTAGCGTGCCTTCCCCAACCCCCTGATTTCCTCCTCATCGACTTTATAGCCTTACCCGAGCTTGCCCTTTCCCAGAGAAGCATCACAAAGGGCGATAGCCGCTGCCTTTCCATCGCCTGCGCCTCCATTATCGCTAAGGTGACCAGGGATCGCATCATGGTAGAGCTTGATGAGGAATATCCTGGCTATGGATTTGCCAGGCATAAGGGCTATGCCACCAGGGAGCACCTCCTAAGCCTCAGGCAATTGGGGGCATGCCCCATCCATAGGAAGTGCTTTGCCCCAGTCAGGTTCTCTCTAGAAGGGCGATAAACCCCTGAAGGGCAGCCATGTATCCCTCTCCACCCACAATGTAGGTATCATTGTGGCCTGCCTGCTCAATGGTGTAGAATTCCTTCGGTTCGTTAGCTGCTTCATATAATTCCCTTCCCGATTGAAAAGGGACCACCTCGTCGCAATCGCCATGCAGCATGAGCAGCGGGGCAGTGACCTGCTTTATTTTAGAGAGGGAGTCATACTTGATGGGGAGCATGTCGGGTGTGATGTCAGGAAAAGATCGGCTTATCCATCCCATCATGGAGGCGAAGGTAGATTCCAGGATAAGCCCGAGGCATTGTTGCTTGCTCGCCAGGTCCACCGCAATCGCCCCGCCCAGAGAGCGGCCGAAGAATACTATGGCGTCCTGGTCGATGTCGTGGCGAGTGCGGAGATAAGCCAAAGCGGCCTCGGCATCGCGATAGGTGCCCTCCTCAGATGGCTTCCCTAGGCTTCGGCCATAGCCTCTGTAGTCGAAAATGAAGAAAGTTAAGGCCAGCCTGTCATGAAGGAGCTTCAGATTATCCAATCGGTAGCTGATGTTTCCTGCATTGCCGTGGCACCACAGCCATGTTATCCCCTTCTGTCCCGGAACGAACCAGCCATGAAGCATCACCCCGTCGGCAGTGGGGAAATAGACATCTTCGAAAGGCAGTCCCCAGCCGGCAGGGTCGCCGATGAAGTAACTATCGGGGTAAAAGATAAAGTTCTCTTGCATCAACCTAGCTCACCGCAGCATCGCCACGTAGCCGTTTAGCGGCACCCCCAGGGAATCGGCGACCGGCTGGCATTTGGCCATGAGACAATAGAGCAACCTGTCATCGCCGGGGAGTTCCGATAGCGCCTCGTAATACCCCATGCCTTTTGCCAGTATCAAATCGGCCGCCGCAAACTCCCGCTTGAACTCGTCCGAGGCTAAGTGGAGCAGCACCCCGGGCGTAGCAGTGCCGGTGGTGATCACGCGCCCTAGCTCTCCCTCAACCCCGGCTATCCTCAGGTCATCCAGGGTAGTATCATCCTGCACCGGTGATTCCTTGACCACATAGGAAACCCGGGCAGACCTCGCCATCCATTTTACCAGAGGCAGATCGAAGAACACCTCACCGGAATTGTCAGCGAGAAAAAGAACGTTTGTAGCTTTTTCAAGCTTTCTTTCGAACTTATCGGAGTCGTCAAGGAAAAATTCCACCTTGCGCCTCATATCCCCCCTGATAGTATCGAAGTCCCTGAAAAAATCGATGACATTCCCCAGAGCGGACAGCGCCAGATAACCCTTGAAATCCTGGGGGTAGGCTGGGCTCACCTCACTGATGAGTTCCCGGGAGATTCTTATCTCTTCGTCCTTCACCCTGCGATAGGGATCGGGGTTTGCGGTTATCTCCTTTACTATGCGGTGAATCTCCGTGGCAATAGCGATGGTTGTCACATCGGCGGAAAAATTCTCATCGACGACTTTTAGCCCTTCCCTTGTCGCCTCCGCTTTCAGTTCCTCATCATCGGTGGCCAGCCCCGCCGCCTGGTGCACCAGGCGACAGAGACAGGGGTAACACTCGCTTACCGCTTTCATTGTTTATATAACTACGCAATCAAGCTCGCTGGAGGAGCCACACCGCACTAGTTACCGTCCTCTCCATTATCTCGCTCTCGCGCTCCTGCTTCTCCACATACCAGAAAAGAGAATCGGCGGCCTCCGGGTTTAATTCCGCTAGCTTCTCCGCTCTCTTGCGGATGAGTTCTGTAGACTTCCGGTTAAGCGCCTTCACATCTTCTGTTGGGATGATTACTTCACGCAGCATAGCGTCGCCGTGCGCTGTTAGCTGCCGCAGTGTCTCTTGGTGAGTGGCACAATGCTCGTACCAAGGGCTTTCGACCTTATCGGGATCAGAGAGGAACACAGCGTCGATTAGCATATAGCCGCCGGGATGGACGCACCTTCTTAGCTTTGCCACGCATTCATCGAACTTCCCCAGCACCCCGCCGATGGAAGCGTAGATGACCAAATCGAAATCGCTGGCTTCACCAAGCGCGTCGCGTATATCGTCGCACACGAATTGACACCGGCTGGCAACACCCATTTCCTCCGCACGCTCTCTGGCATCCTTTATGAAAGGCTCAAAGAAGTCGACCCCCAGGGCTTGAAAGCCGAATTCCCGAGCCAGGGTGAGCGCGACTGCGCCTTTACCGCAGCCAAGGTCCAGCACACGCGTTGTCTCCGCCGGAAGGCCAAGCGGACGAAGCAACTCTACTATTACCTCCAGCGAGCAGCCCAGCGCCCACAGATCGGCCAGAAGCTTGGGGATGAAAGGCAATAACTCAGGCGTGGCGTCAAATGCTTGGGCTAATTCCCGTTGTTGTCTATCGTTCATGCCAGAATGTCGCCTTAAGTATACAATAAACTAATCTAGTTCAGATAGATAGTTGATACTTGATATCGTAGATTTCGCTTCACTTATCATTGCGAGATGCTTTACGATAAATCAACCGCGGGGACAAGTGGAGTAGAACACATCTAGCCTGACGGTCCGCACTACGGTGTTGACATGTGTCAAACTCTCCCTACACCAGAATACATACTTTCCCTACACCAGAATACATACTTTCCCTACACAAGAATACACAATCTCCCTACAGACAAAAAGCGCCGTATACTATAAAATATAATAGCCACTATCACAGGCGGGGAAACTGAGGATTCACGATTATATTGAGGGATTCGCCTGGGTATGGTGATTTATAGCTTTATCAAAACGGGACCTCGAAGGGGCCGTGTAAAAGCATGGCATAAGAGGTCTTTTTTTGTTCAGCGCAATCCTCGTGCAGTTCTTCCTGGAAAAGCTTTCAAGCGAGGCTAAATAGTGATTAAGCCTCGTGAGCTTGAAAGGGGGATGTTGCACTTAGGGTAGGTAACAAAGTTTTTTGAAAACGCAGGGAAAGTATCCGAGGGAGGCGATGAAGCGAAGCCCGTAACTTGGTTGCTTGGTCTTCGCAGAGCCATTAGCAAAACCGACCCCTCAGGTCGGTTTTAGTTTTAGAAGGAGGATGAAAGGATGAAAGCGAAGATAGTATATATGGCGCTAGCCATGGTGCTGGTGTTCTCACTGGCAGCAGTGGTAGTGCCGGCAGGCCCTGCAATGGCAGCAACGACCTATACTGTCGATGATGACTGGCAGATTGGAGCCCCGCCATATGCAGAAGATACGGATGGAGACAACGATTTTGCTACCATCCAGGCTGCCATTAATGCTGCCAGTTCCGGCGACACTGTTTACGTGCGCTCAGGAACCTATTATGAGCATGTGACCATAGGCAAATCTTTGACTTTGCAGGGAGAGGATAAAGATACCACGGCCATCGATGGAGGTGGAAGCGGAAATGTTATCTATATAACCGCCAACTATGTTACCATCAGTGGATTCAAGGTAACCAACGGAGATTACGGCATCTACTTAATCGCCAATTGGACAATTCATCACGTCACGATAAGGGATGTCGTAATTACTTCAATTAGCAAAGACGCTTTCCATGCTCCCCATAGTGGTGGTTATCACCTCATCGAAGACTGCATCATCTCGAATAATGGTAGAGCCTCCTATGCACACCAATTTGGAAATAGCATTATCCGAAACTGCGAGGTATTTGATAACGGCGGTGCTCTTAGTGTTGCTTGGGGGTCCGGCACTCTGATAACAAACAACAGAGTCCACCATAATGCTGACATAGGGATAGACTTTGACTCCATGTCTGACTCCGTTATAGAGAACAACGAGGTGTATAACAACAACGGGGATGGAATAGCGCTTCGCTATGTCGCGGAGGGTGACCTTACCCCGTAATTAGTAG
>JAGMCC010000095.1 GCA_023129355.1 Dehalococcoidia bacterium
CTACCCTACCGCCTTTGTGGTGGACGAGGAAAATGTGGCGTCCGGCGGCGAGTGGTGGCGGCACCCTAATGGGACGGGGCCCTTCAAGATTAAGCAATGGCAGGAGGGGCAGTGGATCGTCTTGGAGCGAAACGAGCTCTTTTATCGGGGCCAGGCAAAGCTCGAAGAGGTGACCTTCCGCCTTCGTGGCAACTCGATGATGATGTACGAGAATGATGAAATCAAGATAGCTCAGGTGGGCACTGCCAACATCGAAAGGGTGCTCGATCCCACGAACCCCCTGAATGAGGAGCTCATGATTGCCCCTGAGCTTTCCGTTTCATATATTGGCTTCAACACCGCCATGCCCCCCTTCGATGATGAGAAGGTGCGTCAGGCCTTCTGCCACGCCGTAGATAAGGACAGGATCATCGAGATATTGTTGAAGGGCATTGTATCGCGGGCCGATGGCATTCTCCCCCCCGGCATGCCGGGCTATAATGAGGAACTGGAGGGCCTGAGCTACGATGTGGCGAGGGCACAGCAGCTTATTGCAGCGTCAAGCTACCACGATAGCCTGCCGCCCATCATCCTCTCCATATCAGGCGGTTGTGCCGGGATGTCCCCCGTAGATGCTGCCATAGCATCGATGTGGCAGGAGAATCTGGGGGTTGAGGTGGCGATCCAATCGGTGGAGTGGGAGACCTTTCTCGATGACATGAGAGAGGGTAGGTTTCAGGTGTTTGAGATTGGCTGGGTTGCAGACTACCCCGACGCTGAGAATTTCCTGGATCTGCTGTTTCATAGCGAGAGTGTGGAGAACCATACCGCCTACAGCAATACCGAGCTGGATGAGTTGCTGGAGATGGCGCGCGTGGAAGGCGATTTTGATAGCAGGCGGGAAATCTATCAAGCGGTGGAGGAGACCATCGTCGCTGATGCCCCCTGGCTACCTCTCTGGTTTGGCCAAAGCTACTACCTGGTCAAACCCGAGGTGAAAGGTTTCTTCCTGGCACCTATAGTCATCCCGGTGCTTAAGGGTGTATGGATCGAGGAGTGAGCTTCACTGTCATCCTGACCCCTCCGCTTTGCGAGAGTCCGACTTATCGGACGATTTAGGCCGAAGTGTCGGCCGACCTGACGGCCTCGGCCTCGGGGGAAGGGTCTAGAGATTCTTCGCTACCCCTTCCTCTTCACTTCGTTCAGAGTCAGGGCTTCGGCTCAGAATGACAAAGGGTGTTGCTTCGCTCGCAGCGATAGCAGGGCTTGGCTTACTAAGGTAGTGGACGGGGACACTTTATTGGCTGGGGGATCTTTTTCATGATATAATCTCATGGAGGAAGAGTGAAGGTATCGACTGAGAAAATCGAAAATAGCCAGATGGTGCTTGAGGTGGAGGCGGAGCCTGAGGAGGTAGCACGCTCTCTGGAAGAGGCGTATCGCCGTTTGGTAGGGCGGGCTGAAGTACCAGGCTTTCGCCGCGGGAAGGCGCCACGGGCGATGCTGGAGCGCTACATCGGCAGGGAGGCGCTCCTTGAGGAGGCACTAGAGCACCTGGTCCCAGATCTCCTGAACCAGGCTATAGCGGAGCAGGGGATCGAGGCCATCGCTCAGCCTGAGGTCGAGATCACGCAAGTTGACCCTGTTAGCTTTAAGGCCACCGTCCCGGTACGTCCCACCGTGGAGCTGGGACACTATCGGGAGCTGAGCATCGCTACAGAGCCTGTTGCGGTCGCTGAGGAGGAGGTAAATAAGGTTATCGAGCAGCTTCGTTACCAGCATGCCCCGTGGGAGCCAGTGGAGCGCCCCATTAAGTTAGACGACCTGGTGACCATCGATGTAGCGGGTAGTGCGGAGGGGAAGCCTCTGTTAGATAGAAAGGACCTTCAATTCCAGGTGCTACAGGGTTTACCCTTCCCCGTAACCGGGTTTGCGGAAAAACTGGAGGGACTGGAGAAGGGGCAGGATAGCGAGTTCAGTATTTCCCTTCCCGCTGACTACGGTGCAAGCGAGCTTGCCGGAAAGGAGTGTCTCTTTAAAGTGCGGGTCGGCGAGATCAAGGAGAAGAAGCTCCCTGAGCTCGACGATGAATTCGCTAAAAGTATTGGCCAGGGCTTCGAGACCCTCGATGCGCTTACCGATAGCGTTATGTCAAATCTCCGGCTTATGTCTCAGGAGAGAGCCAGGAGACGCTATGAAGAGAAGGTCATCGATGCGGTGGTGGAGCTTTCCAGTGTGGAATTCCCGCCTATTTTGGTGGAACAAGAGATTGACCGACTCATCGCGGCACAGGAAAGGAAGCTAGGGGAAAGCAGGCTAAGCCTGGAGGACTACCTCAGGAGCAGGAAGAAGAGCAAGGAGGAGTTGAGAGAGGAATTTCGGCCCGTGGCCAGCAGACAGGTCACTGGCTCTCTCGTGCTGGCCAAGGTGGCTGAGGTGGAGGAGCTCGCAGTAACCGATGAGGAGATCGAGGAAGAGGTTGTGGCCATGGTTCAGGGGGAGGGGGAGCGGGGGGAGGAACTGAGGAAGCTGTTCCAATCCGCGGCAGCCCGGCAGTCCCTGGAGAGGGTGCTCGTTACCAGAAAAACGGTTAAGCGGCTGGTGGAGATCGCCTCGGGTGAGGCGGAATATATATCAGGTGAGGATAATGCTACGTCGGGTGAAGCTAAGGCCACATCAGGAGAGGCTGAATCTACATCATCAGGCGAGTCGGGGGTTGTGTAAAAGGCGAAAAAGAGAAAGGGGAAGGAAAATGGAACCAAGAGGGATAATACCTTTTGTGACGGAGACCAGCGCTCGAGGGGAGCGTACTTTGGACATATACTCGCTGCTCCTCAAGGAGCGGATAGTTTTTCTAGGCACGCCTATCAGCGACCAGATAGCTAACCTCATTATTGCCCAGCTCCTCTATCTGGAGCGGGATGATCCGGAGAAGGATATCAGCCTTTATATCCACTGCCCTGGCGGGATGATCAACGCTGGTTTTGCCATCTACGATACGATGGAGCTCATCCGCTGTGATGTCTCTACAATTTGTGTTGGCCTGGCGGCAAGCATGGGGACTGTTCTGCTATGTGCTGGGACCAAGGGGAAGCGTTACGCCCTCCCCAATGCCACCATCCACATGCACCAGCCGATGGGTGGTGCCCAGGGGCAGGCTTCTGACATCGCCATCGCTGCTAAGGAGATCATCAGGATGCAGGAGAAGCTGCGCACGATTATCTCCAAGCATACCGGTCAGTCTTTGGATAAGGTTGCCAAGGATACCGACCGCGATTTCTATCTGAGCGCAGAGCAAGCGGTGGAATACGGGCTGGTGGATGAGATACTTACTAAAGAAGAGCCCAAAGAGTCTAAGGATTAATTGAAAAGGAGGAATTACTTGGCGGACACAATAATCTATGAGAGGAAGGGCCACATTGCCTACTTCACCATAAATCGCCCCGAGGCAATGAACGCCTTTGATTTTGCCACCATGGGGGTATTCAGCGAGGCTACGCTAAGATTCCGGGATGATGATGAAGCCTGGGTGGCCATTATCACCGGGGCTGGCGATAGGGCGTTCTCGGCCGGTTTCGACCTCAAGGAGCTCATTCCGGGGCAGGATAAATTACCATCTCCAGGCAGCGGGCCACCGCTTATCCAGCGGGGGCTCTATATCTGGAAACCCTTCATCGCGGCTATCAATGGCGTTGCCATGGGGGGAGGGCTCGAGCTGGCGCTTGCCTGTGACCTGAGGATCGCCGCTGAGAATGCCACCTTTAGCGTTCCTGAGGTCAGGTGGAGTCTGATTCCAGGCTGGGGAGGAACCCAGAGGCTACCGCGGATGATACCAAGGGCTAAGGCTGCTGAGATGCTGCTCACCGGGGATCGCATCGATGCCAACGAGGCCTACCGCCTGGGGCTGGTCAACAAAGTGGTTCCCTTCTCCGAGCTCATGCCTGCGGCCGAAGCCCTGGCCAGCAAGATTGCGCAGAACGGTCCCCTGGCGGTCAGGGCGGCCAAGGAGGCCATGATAAGGGGAAGCAGCATGACCCTCGATGAAGGTATGCAACTGGAACTGAGCCTTGTGGATTCACTACTGGACACTGAGGATGCTAAAGAAGGTCCCAGGGCCTTTGCCGAAAAGAGGAAGCCGGAGTTCAAAGGAAAATAGCTTATCTCTTGTTTACCATTTCGACATCATATCGTCCCAGAAGGCATAAATGCCTTTTCCATGCCGCCCGCCAGTATACCCCGCTCTTACCATCATCCTTATGAGGGGATGTAAACGTCCTTTCTCTGGTCCCATCTCCCGCATGGCGTCTTCCTCCGAGACGGCGTAGGTGCCCCAGGCGCCGCTGAAATCCCCCAGTTCTAAGGGGCCCATAGGCAGGTTGTATCCCAGCTTCAGCGCCTTGTCGATATCCTGGGGAGAGGCGACCCGCTCCCAGAGCATTTGCACCGCCTCCATCCTCAGCGCCCGATAGGCCCTATTGGCTACGAAGCCAAAGCTAAAGTCCTTGCATACCACAGGCTCCTTCCCAAGCTTTTTGGAGAGGGCACAGACCAGATCCACCGTTTCATCGGAGGTCAGCGTGCCCCTGACCACCTCCACCAGCTTCATCACCCCCACTGGGTTGGAGAAATGCATGCCCAGCACCTTATCAGGCCGGTTGGTGGCGCTGGCCATCTCCGTTATATTCAGTTGAGAGGAGTTTGAGGCAAGAATCGCGTTCGCCGGAGCATTTTCATCAAGCTTCTTGAAAACCTCCTTCTTGATATCCAGGTTCTCAGCCACCGACTCTATCACGAAATCCGCATTCTTTGCCGCCTGGGAAATGTCGGTCGTTCCCTTAATTCTGCCCACTATCCGGTCCATCTGGGCCGGGGACATTTTATCCTTGTCGACGAAGAATTTCTTGAGCCTCTGGTCGATTGAATCAAGACCTCGCTTCACGGTTTCATCTTTGCGCGACCACAGCATGACATGGTACCCGCCGACATTTGAGAGAAGCTCAGCTATCTGTGAGCCCATCGTCCCTCCACCTATAACCGCTACATTTTTAATATCCTTTAGCTCCAAGAGTGTACCTCCTTACGGTTTTTCAATAGCCTG
>JAGMCC010000096.1 GCA_023129355.1 Dehalococcoidia bacterium
CGTACTCGTTATAGAGGCTGTCCTTGCCAGAAATGAAGGGGGTCTCATAGGCGATCGCCATATCGTAGCAGGCTTGCGCTGCACGCACCAGGCCTCCCAGTCTGTCAGGCCTTTCGGGATTGCCCCAGCAGAAGTTATCCAGCAGCGCCACCCGTCGCAGGCTGCCTCCCACGGCGATCACCTGCCGCAACGCCTCGTCTATGGCAGAGGCGGCCATCCAGTAGGGATCGATGTCCCCATATTTAGGATTGATACCGTTGGAGACGATGATCCCCATGTCTGAGTCAAGTATAGGTTTGATAATGGCGGCATCTCCAGGGCCGTCATTATTTATCCCTACGAGGGGCTTGAGCACGCTGCCGCCCTGCACTTCGTGGTCGTATTGGCGGATTACCCATTCTTTACTGCAAACGTTCCATGAGCCCAGGATTAGAAGTAGCTCCTCCCGCAGGTCGGCTGGTTGGGGAAAGTCAGGCTCCTCATGCTGTGGTGGCTTCCAAACCGCCTCTCGCTCCAGTTGCGGCAACCCGTGATGCAGGAATTCCATGTCGAGGTCGCAAACGAGATTGCCATTATAGAAAAGCTGAAGTCGGCGGTTATCGGTGAACTCGCCGATGACCGTCGCTGCTACATCCTCGCTGGCAAAAAGGTCGATCAACTGGTCAACGGTGCTTGGCGGGGCGGCCACCACCATCCGCTCCTGTGATTCAGATAGCCATATCTCTGTATAGGAGAGCCCTGAATATTTTAAAGGGACTCGTTCCAGATACACGCGCACCCCGGTCTCTGCGGCCATTTCCCCTACCGCCGATGAGAGTCCACCCCCGCCACAATCGGTAATTCGTCGATATAGTCCATGGTCCCGCGCCTTAAGCAGGACATCGATGAGCTTCTTCTCCATAATGGGATTGCCGATCTGAACGGAGGTGGAAGAAATTTCCTCGGACTCGGAAGTAAGTTCTCCCGAGGCGAAGGTAACCCCGTGGATACCGTCACGCCCGGTGCTCCCGCCCACCAGGACGACTAGGTCTCCCGGTTGTTGCTGGCCTAGCTGGCTCATGCTCTTCGGCAACAGCCCTACGGTGCCGCAGAAGACCAGCGGATTCCCCACATATCGCTGGTCAAAGAGTATGGCACCATTGAGTGTGGGGATGCCGAGGCGGTTGGCATAGTCGGCGACCCCGGCGCGGACCCCTTTGAAAGTGCGGCGGGGATGGAGCACCCCCTGGGGGAGACTCTGGTATGGGAAATCGGGGGGAGCAAAGCAGAACACATCGGTGTTCAGAATGGGTTTCGCTCCTAATCCTGTGCCCAGTGGATCACGGATGACCCCGCCAATCCCCGTCGCCGCCCCGCCATAGGGCTCCACCGCTGAGGGGTGATTGTGCGTCTCCACCTTGAAACAGATTGCGTAGCGGCCGTCGAAATCAATTACCCCGGCGTTGTCACTAAAGACCGATAGGCACCAGGGCTTTTCCAGTTCCTCGGTGACCTTCATGATCGTGCTCTTGAGCAGGTTGTCGATAATGAGCTGGTCAAGCTTGATCTTGCCCTTAAATGTCTTGTGGACACAGTGCTCGGACCAGGTTTGCGCCAGTGTTTCCAGTTCAACATCCGTGGGGTTGCGGCCTAACCTGGAAAAATAATCCTGGATACACTCCATCTCGCTCAAATTCAACCAGAGCCTGTCTTTGCTCAGCTCCATTAGCATGGCATTGTCCAGGTTCCGCAGTTCAATGGATTGGAGAGAGAAATCGTATGTGGCTGGTGGCAGGGAGACCGCTTCCCGTTTCGTGACCATGTGCTGGACCACCGGATTAACCAGCAGCTTGTCGCAGATAGTTTTATGGTCCTGTTCGGAGAGCTCACCCCACAAGAAGTATCTCTTAGCCGTTTTTACCGACTCAACCGTGGCGATGCCCAGGTCGCGGATTCCCTTCCTAACGCTTTCCTCCAACGGGTCCATTACGCCGGGATTGTATGCCACCTCGATGAAATGAGCCTGCTCATCGGCGGAGAGGAACGCTTCTTCGAAGGAATACTCCTGGACCACCGGATCGGCCAGTAGCTCCTGACAGATTCGGCCCACCTCAGCTTCGGCTAAATTCCCCGCCAGTAGATATATATCGCTAACCCTGGCCTGTGTTACCGCGGTGATTCCAAGGTCGTGGATATCCTTTTGTAGTGCCTCTCCCCTGGGGTCGGGGAGACCGGCCTTTACCGAGACCGCGATCCGAAACAAGGGGTTCTCCTTCCTCAAGGCGCGGATTGTATCCACCGCCTATGATACATCAACCAATGGAACCAGGCAACAATTTGGTTCAGCGCTGCAGGAGCATTTTGAAAGGGGAAAATTGGTTAAAAATTCCCATTTATGAGCCCTTGACAAACCCCCATTATATGTTATAATAGCAAACGGTAACCGTTTGCCGTTGGACATTAAATTGCTAAAAAGGAGTATCTGTAAATATGAAAGAGGTGAAAGTCATACCCTGCTTGGATGTCAGGGAAGGGCGAGTGGTCAAGGGGGTAAAGTTTGTCGACCTGAGGGATGCCCGTGACCCGGTAGAGGCAGCGGAGGCCTATTGCCGAGAGGGAGCAGACGAGCTCGTATTCCTTGACATCTTTGCTACTGTGGAAAATAGAAGGACAAGGTTGGAGTGGGTTAAAAAGGTCTGCGATGTGGTTACGGTTCCCTTTGCTGTAGGTGGTGGCATTGGAAGTATAGAGGATATGAAGGCATTGCTTGACCTGGGTGTGGATAAGGTCTCAATCAATACAGCGGCTGTGAAGAATCCCAGACTTATAAAAGAAGCCTCGAGGGATTTTGGGAAAGGGAAGCTTGTTGTTGCCATTGACGGGAAGAAGAATCCGCCTGGGAGCAACCTTCCCCGGTTGGAGGTAGTGATCAAGAGTGGCACTGAGGGGATAGGGCTCGACATTGTGGAATGGGCGAGGAAGGTGGAAGGATTAGGGGCCGGAGAGATTTTGCTCACCAGCAAGGATGCCGATGGTACCAAGGAGGGTTATGACCTGGAGATGACAAAGGCTGTTGCCGAAGCGGTGAGTATTCCGGTTACTGCTTCAGGCGGCGCGGGCAAACTGGAGCATCTTTATGAGGCAGTAGTTTTAGGCAAGGCCTCTGCCGTTCTTTGTGCCTCTGTTTTCCACTTTGGGGAGATCTCCATTCCTGAAGCGAAAAGATACTTGAAGGAAAAGGGGATACCGGTACGAACTTAGTAGCGTTTTTCCTGGAGTGTGAAAAGTGATCGGGCATGAGCGGCACGAGGTAGAAAGGAAAGTAAACACCATCCTCAAGATACTAAGTGGATCCCCAGAGCCTCTGGGAGCTCGGGTGATTGCCCAGCGGTTGCAGGATTTCGGTATCGATCTTGGGGAGCGGGCGGTAAGGTACCATCTCAAGATCATGGACGAAAGGGGTCTTACCCGACTGATCGGAAGAGACGGGAGATTAGTCACCGAGTCGGGGATAGAGGAGCTAAAGAGCGCCCTTGTGGGTGACAAGGTTGGCTTTATTATCAGCAAGATCGAACTGCTGGCCATCCAAACCACCTTCGACTGGGAGAAGCGCCGCGGTCAAGTCCCTGTCAATGTCTCCCTTTTCCCGAAAGAACAATTTACCAAAGCCCTAAAGGCCATGAGGGGTGCCTTCGAAGCAGGGATCTGTGTTAGCGACTTAGTGGCGGTCGCCAATGAAGGGGAAAGGCTGGCGGGGGTAACCGTCCCCGAAGGCAAGATTGGCTTTGCCACTGTATGTAGCATCATAATCAATGGGGCGTTGCTCAAAGCGGGCATCCCGATGGATTCAAAATTCGGTGGGCTGCTCCAGATAAGGAATCACAAACCCTTCCGATTTGTCGAACTCATCGAGTATGCCGGTTCTTCGCTGGACCCCTCGGAGATATTCGTCACAAGTAGAATGACGAGTGTCGGGGAAGTAGCTAGTAGGGGTGAAGGGAAGGTGCTGGCCAACTTTAGGGAGATACCGGCTTTATGCCGGCCTGTTGCCGAAACAGTCATCTACACTTTGAGGGAAGTGGGGCTTGGCGGAATGCTGGTGATGGGGGATACGAGTCAGTCGGTGGGCGAGGTCCCGGTGGAACTGAACAAGATTGGTATTATAATTTTGGGCGGCCTCAACCCGGTGGCCGCCGCTGTCGAAGCTGGCATCGAGGTTGAAAACCATGCAATGAGTGCTGTAATGGAGTACCGGGATTTAACTAGACTAAGGGAGCTGTAAGTGGAAATGGTGAAATTATACCCTGTCTTGACGTGGCATGAAATATGCAACATAGATGGTAATGGGTATCCTGAAATAAAGCGATGATATGTCTAGCAGGGCATCACCTGAAGTCGTGATAACGATAATCGGAGCCGGAGTGATAGGGCTGGCCGTGGCTGCTCAAGTAGCAGGCAAGCACAGGGAAGTTTACATACTGGAGAAGAACGAGACCTTTGGCAAAGAAACCAGCAGTAGAAATAGCGAGATCATCCATGCCGGCATTTATTATCCCGGGGGTTCGTTGAAGGCAGAGACATGTGTTGCCGGTAATGCCCTGCTTTACCAACTTTGCCGACGGTATGGGATAGGTCATAGAAGGACGGGCAAACTCATAGTAGCAACCGTGGGTGAGGAGGTAGGGAAATTGGAGGCATTGCTGGAACAGGGAAGAAGGAATGGAGCCAAGGGCTTGAAAATGCTCTCCGCAGAAGAGATTAAGGAACTGGAACCAAATGTCGGAGCAGTTGCTGCCGTTTTCTCACCTTGGAGCGGGATCATAGACTCACAGGCTTTGATGAGGTACTTTCTCAGTAAGGCGCAAGAAGAAGGGGTTAAAATGGCCTATAAGTCAAAGGTTATTGGAATAGAGAAGCTATCTGATGGATACGAAGTGATGGTAGAGGATAGCTCTGGCCCTTTTCCTTTCAAAACCGAGGTCTTAGTAAATTGTGCTGGCTTAAGCTCTGATAGAATAGCTCAGCTTGGGGGAATAGATATAAACAAAGCAGGGTATAAACTATTCTATTGCAAAGGGGAATACTTTAACGT
>JAGMCC010000097.1 GCA_023129355.1 Dehalococcoidia bacterium
GCTTTAAGCGGGTGCTTGCCTTTGGATATGGGCGCAAGCCCGAATTCAAGAGGAGACGATTCATGGTTCCGTTCGATTGTAGTTGGCGTACAACATCTAAGATAGTAATGGTGACCTTTGCAGGAGCTTATAGGAGCTTATAGGAGCTTATAGGAGAATATGGGAGATTATTGGAAATAGTCGTCCTTAGTCATTTCCCATTACTCTGCCTCTAAGCTACATGGCTTTGACACTATGAATATTAGCGTAATAAACTATTTATGGAGAGTAAGTATGACTAAGTAGTATTACAGTTTGGTAGGGGAAGAATATGTCTGATGTAGTGAAGCTAACGATTAGTTTATCACGAAATCTTGTAGAGTTCGCTGATGTATTATCCAAAGAGAGAAACGTCAGCCGGAGCGGAGCGATTGCGATTATTCTGCAAGAATCGGCTGAGGAACGAGAACGCCTTGCTATGATTGAAGGCTATAAGGCAATGGCTGAGCAACGTCGTGAGTTTGCTGCTATGGCCTTGCCGTTGGCCAATGAGGTATTACCTGAATGGAAATAGCCGATTGTGATTAAGCGTGGCGAGATATACTGGGTAGACTGGAGTCCTGGTAGAGGGAGGGAGCAGAGCGGGCTAAGGCCCGCTCTTGTTATTCAAAATGATATAGGAAACCAATATAGCCCGAATACAATCATTGCCGCTATTACGACAGTTCCAGTTAAGCCATATCCTGTTATCGTTATGATTACAGCCTCGGAAAGTGGTCTGCCCAAGGATAGCAGTATCGACCTTGGAACGATAATGACGATAGATCAAACACGGCTCGGTGACAAATGTGGTGAAATTAGCCCGGCGAAGATGGCTGAAGTGGATAACGCTATCAAGAAGAGCCTAGGGCTAGTCTAGTCTAATTTCACCTTGCCCCCCTTCTAGTAATACGCACTAAAGGGATGAAAAGCCTATAGCATTTAATCAAACATTATCGAACGGAACCTAATTCATAGGGGCTTTCCCCATAGTTTTTCGTATCTTTGCCGTAGCTGGCGAAGGGAAGGAAGGCCAGCCCTTGCCCCGGAGCGGGCGATAGAGAATTGAGCGACAAGCTCTCCTAGATAACCACATTCCTCCAGGTTTTTCTCTCGCAGGAGTCCGAAAAGAAAGCCGGCGGCGAAGGCATCACCAGCACCGATAGTATCTCCAGGCACTCGCTTAGTTCTTATAGCTTCGATCATGTATTCCCGGTCGCCGGAAGCCAAGTAACAGGCGGCGGTGGTCGCTTTCCTTTTCATTCCCTCACCGAGGGTGACGGCCACGACCTGGCACCCTCGCCCCAAGCAGCTTTGGGCTCCTTTTTGAAATTCCTCGCCAGTTAGTTGCTCTATTTCCTTTCGATTAATGAAGAGGACGTATGTTCTCTTTATTATCGGGGATAAATCGGCGAGCCCCCGGGCAGTATAGATTGACCCCGGGGCGAAGCTCACTTTGACGGAGGTGGGTATATGGTCTATTAATTGCTTTTGGATTTCCAGATGCCTTTCCCCGGCGAAGGAGGAGAGGTGAAGTATCCGGGCTTGTTTAATATAGTCCAGGTCTATGTCATCGCTCTCCAGCAGGCTGTTGGCGCCGGGTAATACATAGATGGCTCGCCGGCCTCGCTTATCAGTGAGACACAGTGTAGTGCCCGTTTTCGCCTTTTTGATCCTGATCTGCCCGGTATCAACACTCACATTCCTGAAATCATCCAGAAGCATCCCGCCTGCTTCATCGTCGCCCACTGTGCCGATAAAGCCCCCAACGACCCCGAGCCTGGCTAGGCCGTAAATGGTATTCGCTGCCGAGCCACCGGGCGACAGGAGAAACTCCGTCATGGGAGCCTCACCATCTCTCAGCATGCGCGCTACACTATAGATTTGATCTATATTCAGCGCCCCAAAGCCGATTACCTCGATATCCACCTACTCCTCCTATCCAAGTTTGCTTGCTTCCTGCCGAACCAGCCGGCGAATCCTCTGATGAATCTGAAGCGGCTCCTCAAGGTTGTCGCGCCCCTCAAGCCAGTGGAATTTACGTTCTCCCCTGCCCTCGCCATAGGCTTCAATAGCCTGCTTAACTGCGTTTCCTCCGCCCTTCTCCCAGGCATCGAGGACGATCTTCAGATCGCTGAGGTTGGTGGAGGCGAGGCCCATAGTGGCGTAGGGGAGGGCGTATTCGTTGGCGTTGAAGGCAATGGCAAGACCCCCGGCGCGACCTACTGTCTCCAGCATCCTGGCATCGGTGATGCTGTCGCCGACAACCACAACATGCTCAGGGAATTGACCACGAACCCGGGCAAAACGGCGCAGCGCCGCCGCCTTCCTCCTTCCCCCCATCGGCTTCACCTCGCGAAGGGCGAGGCCAAGGCTGGTTTGAGGCAGTTCCTCCCAGAAGAAGCGGTCGAGGCGTTTTTTCATACCTTCATCGTCCCCTGCCTTAAGCGCCAGGATCTCTTGCTCTATATTTTCCACCAGTGCGCGATCCTCATCTTGTGCTAGGTTGCGGTATCGGTCGATAGGAAATCGGGTGCAGGCGAGGTTCTCTTGGGCAATACCCACCCGCTGCATGATGCGACTGGCGTATTGCTCGTAGCTGGTGCTGATGCAGAAGACCTGCCAATGCTTCAGGCTCATGATAAGCTCCCGCGCCCCCGCAACAATGGCTGCCCTTTCGGCAAGCCCGCTGATATCCCCCTCCGCGACGCCGTGATGAATTAGAAAAGGGACGATGAGAGCCAGGGTATCACCAGGCTCATAGCCCTCCCTGCCTTCGATGGCCAGTAGATCATCGTAGCGGCTGATGACCTCGAAGACCTGACCCCCATTGGGGAAGAGCTTCATCAACTCATAGGCATTATCTTGAATCGACAGAGGGCCTTCCATGTCAAAGAAGACGAGGTTCATTTGGCAAGTGTCCCTTTCACCCTTTGGTCTATTTCCCCACTCAGGTTGTATCCATTAATAGGCTTTCCATTACTGTCAACCACCATTTCACCCGCTATCCTTACCTGGCCCTCGCTGAAGGCTTTTATGGTGGCAATAATCAGCGGGAACTCTCGCGCCAGACCGTACCTTCGGATCTCACGGAAGATGGAATTTCTCTCGCCCTCCTGCTTTTTCACATCCGCTATAGAGCGCCCCTTTATCTCACCCCAGTATCTATCGAAGGGCTCTCCCCGGATCGAAAAAGTACAATAAGTTACCGCAGGGCCCTCGTCAAGCTGGGGGGTGACCAGGTGCATCATCACACCTGTCTCCTCTGCACCCTGCTCTATCAATCTCCAGATAACCTCCTGCCAGGTTCCCTTGGGGCCGCCGGGGGTAGCGGGGTGAAGGTTGATCATTGGATAGCGGTGGCACATTTCCTCACCGATAATGAGCATGTATCCGGCGAGAACACAAAGGTCAGGGCCTGGGAGAAACCCCTCAAGCCTCCGCATCGCCTCTTTTTCGAACTCACCCCTCCACCTCTCCCTAACGATTTCCTGAAATCTACTAGACGATAGGCAGATGAGCGGTATCCGGTAGCTATGGACCAGTTCGAAAAAGGAGTCGCTTTCTGTGGCCTCGCCCGGCTCCCGATTGCTAAAAACAAAGGCAATCTCTGCCTTTATCTTACCTTCCTCTATGCTGCTCCATACTGCTCGAAGAAGGTCACGCGCTGCATCATCCCGCCCTGTGGAGAACCATCCGAGGCGATATTGGCCTTTTTGCGCTTTAGTCATAGGATAGCTCACACTGATTTTGGCCTCGAGCTTTTGGGCTATCGCCCTTTTAGCGCCTTCTCCAGCTTGACCCAGGTGCTCCATAGTGGAGCCCAGAGGGCAGTTCCCCGCCCTATGACCCTTCCCTGTGCCAGAGCGGTGAGGAACTGGTCCCTGTCGTTGAACTCGGGCATCTCCACATAGGCGTTGCCGATCTCGCTAGGTCTGTGGGCGTCGCTGCCGGCGCTGGCGAGAAGCCCGTGAGCCTGGGCGAAGCGCTCCGCCATGATAGACTGGCGGCGAAACAGAAGGCGTGCATTAAGCACCTCGATTATGTCAATATATGGCAGGAGTTCCTCCAGTGTTTGACGATGAATGGTGGAGCGCCGCAGCCGGTCGAAAGGGTGGGGGATGCCCACCAGCCCACCTTGCTCCTTGATCATGCGTGCCGTCTCCGCGGCGGGAAGCCCCTTGGGGATCTCCTCTGCTAAGAAGTATCCGATGATCTCTCCAGCACTGGTATGAATCTCATCGCCCACTATCACCTGGAATGGGGCGATCCTTTTCATCTCCAGGGCGCCGGCTATGGTATTGTGGTCGGTTATGGCGATGCAGTTGATCCCAACCTCGAGACAGCGAGCGATGATACGCTCCAGCGGAGCGTTGGAGTCATCCGAGTAAACTGTGTGGATGTGAAGGTCGGCTCTTATCAAGGGGATTCGTCCTTGCTTTCTAGCCCTTGCTCATAGGGGGTTTGGATCTGGCTGATCTTGAGCTCGGCAGCATTCAACTGCTCATTGCATATCTTGGCAAGCCTTATCCCATCCTCAAAGAGGGCAATCGCCTCCTCCAACCTCAGCCCCCCGTCCTCCAGGGTTTGAGTTATCTTCTCCAGTCTGTTTAGCGCTTCTTCGAAGGAAAGCTGTTCATCCATGCCTGGAGTCCTTTCTTCGATCCGGTGACCCTGCTCTTAAATTGGCCATCGCTCACTTTAACATCGATGGCATCGCCACGGTGGACCTGGTCGATACGGGAGATAACCTCACCGGTGGCGGAGTGCTGCACCAGCGCATAGCCGCGCTCCAGGGTTGCGAGCGGACTCAGCGAGCCAAGCTTCAGCTCTCGACCACGGAGTTTCTCCCGGCTTATGGTCAGGAGGTTCCCGAGGTGCATTGAGGCAACCCTGGTGAGCTCGTCGATGCGCTGACGATATTGCTCAAGCCCCCTTGAAAGGGCTGCTACCAGCGCCCTGCTATGGGATTGGAGGCGAGCTTCCAGTTCAGCGCGGTGGGGCACGGCAAGCTCCGCCGCTGCCGATGGTGTGGG
>JAGMCC010000098.1 GCA_023129355.1 Dehalococcoidia bacterium
TTGCCCTGCTGGTAAGCACCACCTTCACCGAGCCCTTCCGTGACCCCATCGCCTATGGTCGATACCTCGCTCACCTGGCTAACATCCTGAGCGGCGGCGTGATCGTGCAGCGCCTCGGCGACCTGATGGAGGGGCGGCGCTCCACCAGGGAGCGCATCGAAAGGGGCAATGTTCAGCCCACCATGAAGAGCGCGACCCCCGGCGACCTGAGCTTTGCCCTCCCCTATCGCTACCTGAAGAGCATTATCGAGATGCTGGGCGCCATGGACAGGCTGGCACCGGGCGTGGCCTCGCGACATACCCTACTTTATGGAATCGAGGTCAAATTCTATTCCTCGCGCCTCGCCCTCAGCGAGGGCCTGGAGAGCGAAATAGCTAATATGTTTGCCGCAGGGGATGGCGCCGGGGTTACCCGAGGTCTGGTCCAGGCATCGGCCTCGGGTGTGGTGGCGGCCCGGGATATAATGAAGCGAGCGGGGGTCGCAACCCATTCCTAGTACTGTGGAAAGAGCCTGCTTCATCGGTGTAGACCTCACCTCCGCGGCGAAAAAGCCCACTGCTTGCGTGGCGCTTGATTGGGAATTGCATCTCACCATGTTCGATTTCCTCTTGAGCGATGGCCAGATCATCGGGGCTATAGAATGCTACCACCCTTCTATTGTTGCCATAGATGCCCCCCTTAGCCTGCCCAACGGGCTCTGCTGCCTCGAGGAGAGCTGTCCCTGCCAATCGCTTTCATCCGCAAAGGGAAGGGTGTGCGAAAGGGAGCTCTCCCGCTGTGGCATCCCCTGCTACTACACCACAAAGAAATCGATTATAAAAGATATGGTCTATCGGGCGATCGCGCTTAAGGATGAAATAACCGCCAGGGGATACCAGGTTATCGAGGTCTATCCCTATGCTGCAAAAGTGAGGCTTTTGGGCCGGCATATTCCCAAAAAGATAACGCCTGAGGGCATCGCTTTCCTTAAAGAGCGACTGGTCGCTCTCTTTCCTCACCCCATCCCCTACCTAGAGAGGTTCAACCATGACCTTTGCGATGCCCTCCTTGCCGCCTATACCGCTTATCTTTATGCAAGAGGTGAGATAGAGATCATTGGCGACCCTGAGGAGGGCGCGATCTCTATTCCTGCTATCCTTCAGGACAAACTCCATGGATGAAATATCATACGGATAACATCACAAAAATCAGCCAGGGAGCAAAAAACTATTGACAAAATTTAAATATTGTGGTAATATATATGTTTGTTTGATGAAAACCCCAATTATTCACTTAACTCCCCAACATCTTTAGCTTCCGTTTATCTATTGTGGTTATAGAAACTATTGTCTCATTTTCAGGAGGTTTAGTGTGAGTGCTACCCTTTCCATGTTCCCGAGCACGGTGCCCCGGAAATCCTACGCCAAGATCTCCGATGTCCTGGAGGTCCCCAATTTAGTCCAGATTCAACTGAATTCCTACCGCCAGTTTTGCGACCAGCAGCCTAACAAGGACAAACCTGAGGAGAAGGGCGGGCTCAGGTCACTTCTCGATGAAATTTCACCTATCGAGGACTTCACCGGCTCTCGGTTCGAGCTACTTTTCCTCAGCTACGGGTTTGGCGAGCATAACAAGGCTGAGATGCCCCTATTTGAAAATGATGATTCTTTCTGGCGCTACATTCGAGATGCCGCTCCTGCGAAACGCTCGGAGCCAGAGTGCCGCGAGCGTGATATAACCTACGCTGCCCCTCTCTATGTCAGGGTGCAACTGGTGATTAAGGAGACCGGGGAAATCAAGGAGCAGGATATCTTCATGGGCGATTTCCCCTTGATGACGCCAAAGGGAACCTTTGTCATTAATGGGGCAGAAAGGGTGGTGGTAAGCCAGCTCATCCGCTCGCCCGGGGTTTACTTCACCCTGGAGCAGGACGTGACCACCGGGCGCCAGCTTTGCAATGCCAAGCTTATTCCGGAGCGCGGTGCCTGGCTGGAGTTCGAGACCAGCAGCAAGGACGTGATCTCGGTAAAGGTCGATGGAAAACGAAAGATCCCGGTTACCACCATGCTACGCGCTATCGGCTATGGCAGCGATGAGGAGCTTTTAGCGCTCTTCAAGGAGGTGGATGCCGACCATCGCTTCATCCAGGCAACCATGGAACGCGACCCCCTGGTGACGAGCACCAAAGGGGCGCTTATTGAGTTTTATCGGCGCCTCAGGCCGGGCGACCCCCCATCTATGGACAACGCCCAGAATCTGATCGATAACCTGCTTTTTAATTACCGCCGATACAACCTGGGCAAGGTTGGTCGCTACAAGCTGAACAAGAGGCTCGGGCTTGACCTGTCCCTGAAAGAGCAGGTGCTCACCAAGGAGGACCTGGTGCAGATTGTGCGGCATATCATCATGGTGAGCAGTGGTGCCGATTACCCCGATGACATCGACCATCTGGGAAATCGGCGGGTGAGGACCGTGGGGGAGTTGATCCGGAATCAGTTCCGCATCGGGCTACTTCGCATGGAGCGGGTGATCAAGGAGCGGATGAGCATAATCGACCGCGAATCGGTGACCCCCAGCGCGCTGATGAATGTGCGCCCGGTGGTTGCGGCGATGCGGGAGTTCTTCGGCGCCTCCCAACTCTCCCAGTTCATGGATCAAACCAACCCCCTGGCGGAGCTCACCCATAAGCGGAGGGTATCCGCCCTGGGGCCTGGAGGGCTTTCGCGGGAACGCGCTGGCTTTGAGGTGAGGGATGTTCATTATTCCCACTATGGCAGGATCTGCCCCATCGAGACCCCTGAGGGGCCTAATATCGGCCTTATTGGGTCGCTGGCTACCTATAGCATCATCAACGAATATGGGCTCATCGAGACCCCCTACCGAAGGGTGATCCAGGAGTTGCCCAACAACTCTCCCGACCTAGTGGGGCGGACGGTGGCGGAGGCGGTTCTCGATGATAAGGGGCATTCCCTGGTGAAGCCCGGCTCCATGGTCACTGAGAAGATTGCGCAGCGGATGGCAAAGCTGCCGGCGCGGAAGATCAGGTTGGTGCCCTTTGTCTCAAGTGATGTTATCTATTTCTCTGCCGATGAGGAGGATCAATACACCATCGCCCAGGCAAATGAACCCCTGGATGAGCGGAATCAGTTTACTAACGAGAAGATAGAGGTGAGGCTAGGGAGCAGGTTCTTGGAGCAGGTGCCGGAGAAGGTGGAATTCATGGATGTCTCGCCGAAGCAGATCGTGAGCGTTTCTACCGGCCTGATCCCCTTCCTGGAGCACAATGATGCGAACCGTGCTCTCATGGGTTCGAATATGCAGCGTCAGTCCGTGCCTTTGATCTGCCCTGAGACCCCGCTCATTGGCACCGGCATGGAGGCGCAGGCCGCCTATGATAGTGGGCAGGTGGTTATTGCCGAGCGTGATGGTGAGGTAACCTCGGTCACCGCAAGGGAGATTGTGGTTCGGGGTAAGAAGGGGGAGGAGCATAACTATCCCCTGACGAAATTCGCCCGCTCAAATCAGGGGACCTGCATCAACCAGCGTCCCCTGGTCGCCAAAGGGGAGAGGGTAAGCAAGGGCCAGGTATTGGCCGATAGCTCCTCTACCGATCACGGGGAGCTCGCCTTGGGGCGGAATGTACTTTGTGCCTTCATGAGCTGGGAGGGTTATAACTTCGAGGATGCGATGGTCATCAGCGAGAGCCTGGTTCGAGAGGAGCGATACACCTCAATTCACATCGAGAAGCATGAGATCGAGTCCCGGGATACCAAGTTGGGGAAGGAGGAGATCACCAGGGATATACCCAATGTTGGTGAGGAGAGCCTCAGGAACCTCGGTGATGATGGTATTGTGCGGGTCGGCGCCGAGGTGAGACCCGGGGACATACTGGTGGGGAAGATCACCCCTAAGGGGGAAACAGAACTCAGCGCGGAGGAGAAGCTGCTGCGCGCTATCTTTGGGGATAAAGCCAGGGATGTAAAGGACTCCTCGCTAAGGGTGCCTCACGGGGAGTGGGGTAAGGTTATCGATGTCAAGGAGTTCTCCCGCGAATCTCTCAAGGAGCTTCCGCCTGGGGTTAATCGATTGGTGCGGGTGTGGGTGGCGCAATGGAGGAAGGTCTCTGAGGGGGACAAGATGTCGGGGCGACATGGCAATAAAGGGGTGATCGCTCGCATATTACCCCCTGAAGACATGCCCTTCCTGCCGGATGGCCGGCCAGTGGATCTTATTCTCAATCCTATCGGTGTCCCCTCCAGGATGAACCTGGGACAGGTGCTGGAGGCCCATCTGGGATGGGCGGCACGTACCTTGGGATTTAAAGTGCTATCCCCGGTATTTGACGGTGCTGATAACGAGGCCATTGAGGATGCCCTGGCTCAGGCATGGATTGCCCAGCGCGCTGGGGCGCTTAACCCCGATCCAGAGGAGGAAAATCCTTTCGACCTGGAGCGGGCCAAGGCGTGGGTTGAGGAGCGGGGCCATGATGGGGCGCGGGTCTTCAGCGATGAGTATCGTGGGGAGGCGAGACGGACCTGCCTGAGGTTGTGGCTGGAGGATATCGGGGTCAGCGGTGAGGGGCTCCGTGATGAGGAGGTAATGGCGACGGCGAAGCGGGTTTCATTGGAGAAGGGGCTTCCCCTGCCCACCTGGGGGAAAACTATCCTTTACGATGGACGCACTGGGGAGCCCTTTGACCAGCCGGTGACCGTCGGCTATATTTACATGATGAAGCTGAGCCACCTCGTTGAGGACAAGGCCCATGCCCGCTCTACAGGGTCCTACTCCCTGATCACCCAGCAGCCCCTAGGGGGGAAGGCCCAGTTCGGCGGGCAACGCTTCGGTGAGATGGAGGTTTGGGCTCTGGAGGCTTACGGCGCCGCTCACATACTGCAGGAACTGTTAACCGTGAAGTCGGACGATGTGGCTGGTCGAGCCAGAACCTATGAGT
>JAGMCC010000099.1 GCA_023129355.1 Dehalococcoidia bacterium
GTCATTGCTTGGCAATCCCCACGTAGCATGACAGAACACCACTGAGATTGCCACGTTGCTCCGCTCCTCGCAATGACTTTTGTGTTGCAAGCCGACGACAACCCTCCTGTCATTTTGAGCAAAAGGCGAAGAATCTCGGTTAGATTCTTAAGTCCCCCGATTAATCGGGGTCCCTCAGAATGACATACTGTTATGCCTATCCTCATTCAGCATATACATAACTATTTTCATCCGCGGTTGTGCCGCTAGCGAGCGGCATGTTAGATTGCTATAATCGAGCATGGCGAATTATAATGTGACGGAAATGGCAGAAATGGGCGAAAGATTACTTATCATCTTCGATGGCAATGCCCTGATCCATCGCGCCTTTCATGCCCTCCCCCCTTTAGCAGTGACCAAGACGGGGGAGGCGACCGGGGCGGTATATGGCTTTGCCACCATGGTGCTCAAGGTGCTTGCCGAGCTTAAACCCACCCATTACGCTGTCGCCTTCGATTACCCGGCGCCCACCTTCAGGCATAAGGAGTTCGCAGAATATAAGGCACAACGCCCCCCGATCCCGGAGGATCTTAAGAGCCAATTCCACCGGGTGCACCAGCTCGTGGAGGCCTTTAATATCCCCAGCTTCGAATTGAAGGGCTATGAGGCAGACGATATCCTGGGCACCCTCTCCCTTCAGGCCTCAGCCCAGGGAATCGATACTATCATCATCACCGGCGATATGGATACACTGCAGCTTGTCTCCCCCAGGGTGCGGGTGCTCACACCGCGACCGGGAAAGCCCTTCAGCGATACCCTGCTCTACGATGAGGGGAAGGTCGCGGAGCGGTATGGCATCTCTCCCCCCCAGATCGCTGACCTGAAGGGCTTAAAGGGAGACCCCTCGGACAACATCCCCGGCGTCGCCGGCATCGGAGAGAAGACGGCAGTGAAGCTGCTCCAGCAGTTTGGAAGCATTGAGGAAATATATGCTCATATCAATGAGATTGCTCCTCCCAAAGTGCAGCAGGCATTGAAAGAGAGCGAAAAAGCGCACAAGAGCAAGAGGCTAGCCACCATCGTTACCGATGTCCCCATCGCCCTCGACCTTGATGCCTGTGCTATGTCAGCCGTCGATCGCCCCAGAGTGGTGACGCTCTTTCGCGAGCTGGAGTTCACCAGGCTGCTGGGCAAACTCGGCGAACTGGGAATGGCAGAGAGTAACAAGGCGGGAACAGTGGAGGCATTGGAGATGGATTACCGGACCGTAGATACCCCCCAAGCCCACGACGAGCTTATCGCCAGGCTTCGGGCTGCTTCCTCTTTCGCCATCGATCTGGAGACAACGGGCAAAGAGCCAATGTATGCCGGGCTGGTAGGCCTATCCTTCTCCTGCGAGCCGGGCGAAGCCTACTATGTGCCGGTTGGACATCGTTTGGGTACCCAGCTCCCGCTGAACCAGGTTCTAGAAAGACTCAAGCCCATCATCGAAGACCCCGAAGTTGCCAAGATCGCACACAACGGCAAATATGACATGATGGTCCTTGCCCAGTACGGGATCGAGCTTAGGAATCTGAGCTTCGACACCATGATCGGGGCCTATTTATTGGGAGAGAAGGCACTGGGGCTCAAGCCCCTGGCCTTCAACAAGCTGGGTGTGGAGATGACCCCGATCACCGACCTCATCGGCACCGGGGCAAAGCAGACCTCGATGGATTATGTCGCCATCACCGCGGCGGACAAGTATGCCTGCGCCGATGCCGACATCACGGGGCGGCTGGCAGGATTGCTTGAGGGGGAGCTAAAGGAGCAGGGATTGTGGCATCTCTTTGCCGAACTGGAGATGCCCCTGGTTCCGGTGCTCCTCGACATGGAGCGGAACGGGGTAGCGCTGAATATAGAATCGCTATGGGCGATGTCACAGAGCCTTGGGGAGCGGATGCTTAAACTGGAGACCGAGATCTATAACTCTGTCGGCCACAAGTTCAATATCAACTCTACACAGCAACTGGGCGCTGTCCTCTTCGAGGAGCTCAAGCTCCCCGGAGGGCGCAGGATCAAGAGCGGCTATTCCACCGATGCCTCTGCCCTCGAAGGGCTCAAGGGCATTCACCCGGTCATCGAGCCGCTCCTGGAGTATCGCCAGCTATCAAAGCTGAAGTCCACCTATGTCGATGTCCTCCCCGCCTTGATCAACCCGAAAACCGGTAGGGTGCATACCAGCTTCAACCAGACGGGCACCGCCACCGGGCGGCTCTCCTCCAGCGACCCCAACCTGCAAAATATCCCCATTCGTGGCGAGCTGGGCCAGCAGGTGAGGAAAGCCTTTGTCGCCAGCGATGGCTCCCTGCTGCTGAGCGGTGATTATTCCCAGATCGATCTCCGCGTGATGGCGCACCTCTCCCAGGACGCCCACCTCCTCGCCGCCTTTCATCGCGATGATGATATACACCGGGCCACTGCCTCCGAGGTCTTCGGCGTGCCCCCTGCCGAGGTGACGCCGGATATGCGACGGGTGGCCAAGACAGTGAACTTCGGCGTAATCTATGGGATCAGCGACTATGGGCTGGAGCAGGCCACCGCGCTTTCCCGCGAGGAGGCTTCCCGATTTATCGATACCTATTTTGAGAAGCACCGCGGGGTGAAAGAGTATATCGAAGCGACAAAGCGCCAAGCCAGGGAGCGGGGCTACGTGGAAACGGTTCTGGGCAGAAGGCGCTATATCCCGGATATCAATTCCTCCAACGGTCAGGTGAGGGCGGCAGCGGAGCGCATGGCGATTAACATGCCGGTTCAGGGCACCGCAGCCGACATCATCAAGCTGGCAATGATTGGGATCCAGCGGGAGATGGAGAGGCGGGGGTTAGGGGCAAAAGGGGGGAGTGTGGGGAGAGCGAAAAAGGCTATGATGATCCTCCAGGTTCACGATGAGCTGGTCTTCGAGGTGCCACAGGAGGAGCTCGAGCAGATGAAGAGCTTGGTTGCGGAGATCATGCCCAATGCCCTGAAGCTCAGCGTTCCGCTTACAGTTGAGGTCAAAACGGGCCAGAACTGGGGGGAGATGAAGTAGAAAGGGGTGTGTTTATATGACCGAAGGTGAAGACAGGTAAAACTGGGGGAAGATGGAATAATTCGCCCGAACAGCACGATAGCCCATTTGGTGTCACAACAACTCTAAGACTGGCTTGAAAAGGGCGAAAAGGTCGAAAAAAATGGATTTTACAACAGGGGAATGGGTTGGTATAGGAATAGGAATATTCTTTGGGGTGGCGATCTATATCTATATAATTCTGAAGATTATCTATCGGCAGCGAATATCTGGTATCGGAATGTATTTATTCTATACCTTCTGCGTCTGGATGTGGATATTCTCCTTTATCGAACCCCCTCAAAGGAAGCGGAAGAAGTTGAAAATGGCCGGTATTAAGGATGGGCAGATCGTTTTAGATGCCGGCTGTGGCATCGGACGCTACACTATCCCCATTGCTCGTACGGTCAGGAAAAAGGGTAGGGTATATGCGTTAGACAACCAACCTTTCCATGTGGCCATTATCAAGACCAGGGCTAGGATAGCAGGTCTAGGAAATATCCATACTATCCTTGCAAACGTCACGAATACCGGCCTTAAAGATAAGAGCATAGATACAGTTTTTATGTCAGACGCCTTCCATGAATATGGCGACAAGCATGGGGCATTAAGGGAAGCGAATAGAATCCTAAAACCCGATGGCACCCTGTTTATAGACGAACACGAAATGCGCGAACGCAAACTTTTAGACATTGTAGCTACAGTCGGCCTCTTCTCCTTGGAAGAAAAGGAAGGGAAGATCTACCGATTTAAAAAATCAGGGCGAGGTATCGAAAAGACTGATAGTCTGTAAGTGAGACGCAAGCCCCATTTCCAACGAAAGAAAAGGGCGAAAAAGCTAAAAGATAAACTGACGCCACGATAGCCTTTTTGGTATCACAACAATTCTAAGAATGGTTCGAAAAGGGCGAAAAAGCGAAAAAATGCCAGAGCTGCCCGAAGTAGAGACGATAAAAAGGGACCTGGCCTCCAGGATAGTAGGCCGACGCTTTGTCGGCGTCACCCTAAATTGGCCTAAAGCGGTGCAAATCCCGTCGCCAGAGGAGTTCTGCCACCGCCTACAAGGATTACGTATTGAGGAGCTTGATAGGCGCGGGAAATACCTTATTTTTCGCCTCTCCGCTGGCGAGGCGCTTATCCTGCACTTTATGATGAGCGGCTCGTTGCTCCTCGATCCACAGGGTGAATCCGACCCTTACAGTCGAGCAGTATTCCTTCTCGACGATGGAGCCGGGCTCTCCTTTCGCGACCCGCGCAAGCTTGGCCGGATGTGGCTGGTAGCGGATGAGAGCATAGTGGTGGGCAATCTGGGTTACGAGCCCTTAAGCCCCGGCTTCACTGCAGAGGCTCTAGAGGAATGGGCGAGAAAGCACTCGGTACCGATCAAAGCTGCGCTCTGCGATCAGAGCTTCATCGCTGGCATTGGCAACATGTATGCCGATGAAGCCCTCTTTGCTGCCAGGATACAACCGTTTAGAAGAACGAACAGCCTGTCAACTGAGGAGATAGCGCGGCTGCACCGCGCCATACGTGGAGTGCTTGAGGAAGCTATCGGTAGCTATGGAGCCAGCATCAACGATTACCGCCGCCCCGATGGCGAGCCAGGGACAGCGCAATTTGCCTTCAAGGTGGCTCACCGCGGCGGCGAGCCCTGCCCGGTCTGCACCACGCCCATCGAGCGGATCCCAATTCGCCAGCGGGGCACTTACTTCTGCCCCAATTGCCAGC